>DATGUT010000261.1:0-3458 GCA_035301185.1 Salinisphaeraceae bacterium | reverse complement strand
AGCCGTCACTTCATTGACGGCGGAGCCGCGTGGCACGCTGCGCGTCGCCGCCACCGTATCCTTCGGGCGGGTCGAGATCCTGCCGCGCATCAACCAGTTCATGCAGCGCCATCCACGCATCAAGATGGAGGTGGAAATGACCGACCGGCACATCGATCTGGTGGAAGAAGGTATCGACGTCGCCATTCGCTGGCGCGAACAAATGGATGATCCGAGCATCGTCGCGCGCCGGCTGTGCATCAACAAGCGCGTCATTTGTGCGGCGCCGGATTATCTGCGTCGCTACGGCACACCGACCCGCCCGGAGCAGCTGCTGGAGCACAACTGCCTGATGCTGTCGACGTTCGATGAATTCAATGACTGGTCCTTCATGGACGCTGAGCAAGGCCAGCGCACGCTCAATGTACGCGGCAATTTTCGCGCCAACACCGCAGACGGGCTGCATGAGGCCGTGCTGGCAGGGGTGGGCCTGGCGCGCCTGTCCACCTGGCTGGTGTTGCCCGACATTCGGGCCGGCCGCCTCGTGCCGGTGCTGCCCGAGTATCCGCACGAGTATTCGGCCTATTACATCCTGTACCCGCACCGGCGCTATCTGTCGCAGAAAGTGCGCACGTTCGTCGACTTCCTGGTGGAAATCTTTACTCCCGAAGCGCCCTGGGAGCAGGACAACCTGACGGCCTAATAAGTCGAGGCGCAGTGTGCGCCGGTCGGCGCCTGGCCCGAGCTGAGTGCCACCGCCGGCGGCTCGTGACGCGCATCCACTGTGCTGCTGTGCGCCCAGTCCCAGGCGAAAAAAGCGATCAAGGCAATCCAGAACACGATGGTCAGTAGTGGCTTAGCCATGATATCCCGTCACAATGCGAAGCGGCGCCGGATGCGCAGACCCAGCAGCGAGCCAAGAAAAGCCATCACCACCCAGATCCAGCCGTGCAGGCTGCCAGTGGAAATGCCGCTGACCATGGCGCCGATATTGCAGCCGAAGGCCAGCCGTGAGCTGTAGCCGAGCAGGAAACCGGCCACGATGACAACAATCCATTGCGTCTTCGTCATCGATTTCTTGGCGGGCCGGCGCTTGCCGACGGCAATCCACAGCGCACCGGCCAGGATGCCGATGTTGGTGATGGACGTGACATCGAGGAACAGCGACTGCTGCAGGGTGGTCGCATTGGCCGGCTCGCTCCAGAATGCATTCGCGGCTGGATCGAACAGGCCAGTTGCGGTCGCGAGCTTCGCCGCCCAAAGGCCAAAACCATAGACAACACCCCAGGGCTGGCCGGCGATGACAAGGTTCAGGACGGCGAGCAAGGCCAGCAATACGGCGCCCACGAGCAGTTTGCGATTGAGCAGACGCGCCGCGACATCGGCGCTGCGCACCGCCCAGACGGCGAGCAGGGCGAGCCCAATCAGGGTCAAGCTCAAGGCAGCCGGCGCGCCCAGGTTGGTGACCAGGCCATACGGTGGCATTGCACCCAGCGCAAGCCATTGCTCCAGCGTGGCCGAGCCCAGGAAACTGCCGACGGCAAACAGGGGCAGGACCACGGTATTCAGCGGTATGCCCAGGCCCGCCTTGTACAGCGTGCCCGAGCCGCAGCCGTCGGCGATCTGCATGCAGGCGCCAAACACGAACGCGCCCAGCAGCAGGCTGATGCTGGGCGGCCCCAGCGCTGCGCGCAGCGCAACCGGGTACGCGGCCAGCAGCGGGATGCAGATAATGGCGGCAAGCGCCAACAACAGCAACTGCGCCAGCACGCCGCTGGGATCGCGCTGCTCGATGAAGTTGCGCCAGGCGGTGGTGAAACCGAAGCGCGCACCGGCCAGCACACTGCCCATGCCCACACCGACCACGAACAGCAGCGCCTGGCGCACGGCCACTGACCAAGCCAGGAAGGCCATGAACGCGACTATCGTGGACGTCAGCAACAGGCGCCGACCCCAGCGCGGGCGCTCCACAAGCGCCTGCCCTTGCGATTCGGGATAAGGAGCTGTGGTTGCCATGCCCTCGCTCACTCGATGATTCCTTTCAACTTGCGCAGTATTTGCGTGCCGCGGCTCGGCACATTCTGCATGGGCAGATCAGCGTCCTGGCTCCATTCCGCCAGCGAGGTGGCGTACAGGCGCACATTGTCGAGCCCCACGACTTCTGACAACGCGAACCAGTCGGTTGCCGCCCAGTGGCCGGTGTTGCAGAAGGAAATGGTTTCGTCCGCCGGCTGATTCAATTTCTGTTCGGCAATGCGGCGGGCCTGCGCGGCCGAGACAAAGGTGGACGTGCCGGGCTCAAACCAGACTCCGTTTTCCACGTTGATCGCGTTCTTGATGGTTCCCGCAAGGGCCGCCGTGGGTGCCTTGATTTCACCCACGTAGTAATTGTGCGGCCGGGCATCGACCAGCCGCGTTTGCGGGTTGTCCACCTGTGCCGCCACATCCGCTGTCGTCGCCAGCAGGTTCTGGTTCAGCTGCGCTTCGTAGTCACTGGGCTTGATCTCGGGAGTGCCGCGGTTGGTCGACAGACCAGCTTCCTGCCAGGCTTGGAAACCGCCGTTGAGGATGGACAGCTCGCTCAAACCCAGATATTTCAACGTCCAATAAACCCGCGCCGAGCTGCCGAAATCGGCTGCATCCGCGCCCGAGGAAAGCACCACAGCGTGGGTGTCATCAGCCAGTCCAAGGCTCTGTACCAAGGCAGTCAAGTCAGCGATTGGCGGCAACGCACCGGGATTGTCGGCCGGCCCGCGCCATTGAGGATAAGGTGCGGATACGGCACCTGGAACATGCCCGGCGGCATAATCCTCGCCCGGGCGAATATCGATCACCCGCACGTTCGCATTCTCGGCAATGCCGTGCAGCTCGGAGGCAGTCAGCAGCGGCTGTGCCGCCCAAATGGGTGTGGCCACGGCCAGCGTCAACAGGGAAAGCAAGATAGTGATGGACAGTCTCATCATGAACACCGGAAGTAGATGAGCGCCCTATTTTGCTACCATTGTTTTATAATCGCAAAGTATTAATTATTATTTTTTTATAACTATATAACATATAACAAATCAATATCGCCAGCCGTTTGCATGACCTGATCTCATGGGCATGGGATGTAACCGTGCACACCGATGCGCGACAATCTGACGGTGCTTGCACGCTACTCCCAGTTCGCCACGGCTTCGCGCTCTTCGTCGGTCATGCCGGTGAGGTTGCCAAGCGGCATGTAACCGCTTTTCACCGTCTCCTTGATCCTGCTCTTATAAGTATTAATGTTTTGCTCGTTGTCCAGGACAATGCCGGCGGGTGGCGCCGAAAAGCCTGGCTGGGTCGGATTTTCGGCATGGCACTGGGCGCAGCGATTGATGATGATGCCAACTACCCCGTTCTCCGTGGCTGCGGGCGCGGCGGCATCGTCACTGGCTGCAGCCGACGTTTCAGTTTCTGCCGCCGTTGTGGATGCTGCACTGGTCGTTGCTTCGGGC
>DATGUT010000260.1:0-3453 GCA_035301185.1 Salinisphaeraceae bacterium | reverse complement strand
CGCATGTTGGAGAGGATGGCGGCGGTCATGGGTTCGAGGAAGCGGATGCGGCGGATGGTGCCGTCGCCGCCGTGCCATTTCCCTTTGCCGCCGGAGCCGGGGCGGATGGCGAACGATTCGAGCAGCACCGGAAAGCGCCATTCCAGCACTTCCGGATCGGTAAGGCGGCTGTTGGTCATGTGAGTATGCACAGCGCTTGTGCCGTCGAAGCCTTCGCCGGCGCCGGCACCGCCACAAATGGTTTCGTAGTACTGATATTGCTCGTTGCCGAAGGTGAAATTGTTCATGGTGCCCTGGGCGGCGGCCAGATTACCCAGCGCCAGATACAGGGCATTGGTGACGGCCTGGCTGGTTTCCACGTTGCCGGCGACGACGGCGGCCGGGTATTCGGGGCTGAGCATGCTGCCTTCGGGAATAATGATGTCCACGGGGATGAGGCAGCCGTCGTTGAGCGGGATGTTGTCCTCGACCAGGGTGCGCATGACGTAAAGTACGGCGGCGCGGGTGACTGCAGCGGGCGCATTGAAGTTGCTTTTTTGCTCTGGACTGGTGCCGGTGAAATCGACCAGCGCAGTGCGCTGGTCGCGATTGATCGTGACTGCGACGCGAATCACGGCGCCGTTGTCGAGCGGATACTCATATGCGCCGTCGCCGAGCCTGCCAAGCACGCGGCGCACCTGGGCCTCGGCGTTGTCCTGCACGTGCTGCATGTAGGCATGCACCACGTCGATGCCGAATTGCTCGACCAGGCGACGCAGTTCATGCACGCCTCTTTCGTTGGCAGCAATCTGGGCGCGCAGATCAGACAGATTGTCATCGATGCTGCGTGCTGGCCAACTAGCTTCGGAAAAAAGTTTATGCACGGCCGCTGCGCGCAATTCGCCGTTTTCGACCAAATGAAAGTTGTCGATCAAAACGCCTTCTTCGTCTATCGTGTGGCTGTCGGGCGGCATTGAGCCAGGGGTAATGCCGCCAATATCAGCATGATGGGCACGGCTGGCGACATAGAACAAGATGGACTCGTCCTTGGCATCGAATACCGGTGTGACCACGGTGATGTCGGGCAGATGGGTGCCGCCGTGATAAGGGTCGTTGAGCATGAACACATCGCCGGGGCGCATGCTGTTGGCGCGGCGTTCGGCGATGGCACGCACGCTTTCCCCCATGGAGCCGAGATGGACCGGCATGTGTGGTGCGTTGGAGACGAGATTGGCCTGCGGGTCGAACACGGCACAGGAAAAATCCAGGCGCTCCTTCACGTTCGCCGAATAGGCCGTTTTCTGCAGCATGGCGCCCATTTGCTCAGCGACCGACATGAACAGGTTGTTGAACACTTCGAGCATGACCGGATCGGCTTCGGTGCCGACGGCGTGGCGCCGGGGCAGGGCGACGACGCGGGTCATGACGATGTGGTTCTTGGCCGTGACGCTCGCCTGCCAGCCGGGTTCGATGACGATGGTCGAGACCGGATCCTGAATCACGGCCGGGCCGTCCAGCGTGTCGCCGGGCAGCAGGCGCTCGCGCGTGTGGATCGGTGTGTTGTGGTGCTCACCGGCCATGTAGGTCTGCACTGCGGCCAGCGCTTGCGGCGTGTGATCTGCGGGTTCCTCCAGCTCGGTTTCGTCGGCGAGCGACCGGCTGGCGCCGATCACGTCAATCGTAGCTGAAGCGGCGACCAGCGGTTTGTTCGGCATGAGAAAGCCGAACTGGCGCTTGTGATCGCGCTCGAATTGCGCCCGCATGCTGTCAATGTCGGCAAGATCGATTTCCAGTGCCGTATCCGTGCCTTCGTATTTTAGGTGCACTTGCGGGCGCTGGTGCATGTCCTCGCGCGCACAGCCCTGGGCGATTAACTCGGCCACGGCTTTTTCACCGAGCGCTGCCAATTCTGTACGGATGCGCTCGAGCAGCGCTTCGTCGAGCCGCGCGTCCACCGGCATTTCCCGATGCGCGGACATGTTCGCCAAGCCCATGCCGTAAGCGGAGAGCACGCCACCATGTGGATGGATCAGCACGGTCTTCATGCCCAGCGCGTCGGCGACCAGGCAGGCATGCTGGCCGCCGGCACCGCCGAAGCAATTGAGCGTGTAGCGGGTCACGTCATGGCCGCGCTGCACAGAAATCTGCTTGATGGCGTTGGCCATGTTGTCCACGGCAATGCGCAGAAAACCAGCGGCGACTTCCACGGCGCTGCGCTGATCGCCAGTGGCCTCCTGGATCTCCTGTGCCAGTGCCTCGAATTTTTCGCGCACGATCGCGCTGTCCAGTGTCTCGTCGGCATTGGGCCCGAACACGCTCGGGAAAAACTCGGCCTGCAGCTTGCCCAGCATGACATTGCAATCGGTGACCGTGAGCGGCCCGCCGCGGCGATAACAGGCCGGGCCGGGGTCGGCGCCGGCGGAATCGGGGCCGACGCGGTAGCGGCTGCCGTCGAAATGCAAAATCGAGCCGCCGCCGGCGGCGACGGTGTGGATCTGCATCATCGGCACGCGCATGCGCACACCGGCGATCACGGTTTCGAAGCTGCGCTCGAACTCGCCGGCATAATGCGACACGTCGGAGGAGGTGCCGCCCATGTCGAAGCCGATGATTTGCTCGAAGCCGGCCATCTCACCGGTGCGCGCACTGGCGACGATGCCGCCCGCCGGCCCGGACAGGATCGCATCCTTGCCGTCGAAAAAGCGCGCGTCGGCGAGGCCGCCGTCGGATTTCATGAACATCAGCGGCGTGTCGCCGAGCTCGCTCGCCACGCGGTTGGCGTAGCGATGCAGGATGGGCGAGAGATAGGCATCGACCACGGTCGTGTCGCCGCGCCCGACGATGCGCATCAGCGGGCTGATTTGGTGCGAGATGCTGATCTGGGTGAAGCCGATGGCGCGCGCGATCTCCGCCAGCTTTTGTTCGTGTTCAGGATAGCGATAGCCGTGCATGAGCACGATGGCGCAGGCGCGAATGCCGTTGGCGTAGGCGGCCTGCAAGGCGCGGCGCGCGCCATCGCTGTCGAGCGGCTGCAGCGTATTGCCGCCGGCATCGAGGCGCTCGTCGATTTCGATCACGTGCTCGTAAATCTGCTCCGGCAGCACGATCCGGCGCGCAAAAATATCCGGCCGGGCCTGATAACCAATGCGCAGCGCATCGGCAAAACCGCTGGTGATGGCCAGCGCGGTGCGCTCACCCTTGCGCTCCAGCAGCGCGTTGGTCGCCACCGTCGTGCCCATCTTGACGTGCTCGATCTGTGCAGCGGGAATGGGCGCGTCCTTGGCGATGCCGAGCAGGTCGCGAATGCCCTGCAGCGCGGCGTCCGGGTATTGCTCGGGGTTGTCCGACAGCAGCTTATGGGTCACAACGCTGCCGTCGGGGCGGCGCGCCACCACGTCGGTGAACGTGCCCCCGCGGTCGATCCAGAATTGCCAGTAATTGCCTGTGGAGGCCGGCTGCGGTGTGCTCATTGCG
>DATGUT010000259.1:0-14175 GCA_035301185.1 Salinisphaeraceae bacterium | reverse complement strand
GCGCGCGCTCGCATCCAGGTCAATTTCGATGCTGCCGGCAGCAAATGGCTGGTGGCCGGCTATGCTCGCCTGCAGGCGCTGTGAAACTTGCACGGGCAACAGCCACGGTCCGGTGACAGGCGCCGCCACCGGCATTAATCGCTTTGTCTCAGCACTACAGTGTTGATGTCTTGCTCATGCAGGCGCTTGAGCACTTCAGTCAGCCTGTTATTGGAGTCGATGGTGCGGCTGCGCACGCGGTAAACGGTTTTGCCGGAGTCGAGCTGCACCTGGCTGACCACTGCCTGGACACCCATCAGGGTTAGTTCCGCCTTGCGCCGATTCGCGTCCTCACGGGTCGAGAATGAGCCGGCCTGAATGATGTAGCGCCCCGATCGCTCCACCGATGGCGTCGTGGGTTTGGGTTTGGTCTCGGCTGGCTCGGGTGCCGCCGGTGCCGCTGCCGGTTGGTCGGTGTATTCTTCTTGTGGAATCACCACTTCATAATCGGGCAGCATTTCGTAGAAGGCGAAGCGCGATTCTTCGTTGGCTTGCTCGTCCTCGGCCACCACCGTTGCATCCTGTGCGTCGGCGCTGTCGCCATTCGGCTGCGGCACGGCCACGGCGGTTGCGCCCGCGCCCGGCTCGCTGGTCGGCCGGGTGGCGATGTAGACGAAAGCGGCTACCGTCAGGCCCAGGCACAAGCCGCTCAGCAGCCAGACCCAGCTCGGCGTGGCTGGCTGTCTGCGCACGTTTTTTTTCGGTGTCTTGCGCCGCTGCGCCGAGCGCCGCGCCGGTTTGCGCTTGCCGTTGGCGCTCGTTTTGCTGCGCCGGTTCCTGCTGCCGGAATAATCACGTGCCATGGCTACATCTGCTCGGGGGCGGATACGCCCAGTAGCGACAGGCCATTGACCAAGACCTGCCGGGTCGCATAAATCAGCGCCAGCCGGGCGTTGCGCAAGGCCTCGTCAGCGACCAGAAAGGCATGCGCATTGTAGTAGCTGTGAAAGGCATCGGCCACGTCACGCAGGTAATGGGCCAGCGTATGCGGCGCATAGTCCGCGGCGCTGGCGGCAACCACTTCGCCCAGGCGTGACAGCAGCGTGATCAGGCGCTGTTCGTGCTCGGTCGTCAGCTGCGCCAGGTCGGCGGTTGCGCGCGCGAAGGTCCAGCCTCGCTCGGCAAGTTGCGTGGCGACGCTGCAGATGCGGGCATGCGCGTATTGGATGTAATAAACCGGGTTGTCGTTGGAACGGGACTTGGCCAGTTCCAGGTCGAAATCCAGGTGCTGCTCGTTGGAGCGCATGACATAGAAGTAGCGCGCCGCGTCCACCCCGACTTCGGTGCACAGCTCGCGCAGCGTTACGTACTCGCCGGCCCGGGTCGACATGGGCTGGCGCTCGCTGCCGCGATAAAGAATGGCGAATTGCACCAGTTGTGCCGCCAGCCGATCCGGCTCGCCGGTCAATGCCGCCACTGCGGCGCGCATGCGCGGCACATAGCCGTGATGATCGGCGCCGAGCACATCCACCAGCAGCTCGTTGCCGCGCTCCAGCTTGTCCAGGTGATAGGCGATGTCGTTGGCGAAATAGGTGTGCGTGCCGTTGGCGCGGATCACCACGCGATCCTTGTCATCGCCCAGGCGACTGGAGGCAAACCAGCGTGCGCCTTCGTGAGTATAGAGATAGCCCGCTTCAGCGAGGCGCTGCAGCGTGGCCTGGACCGTGTGGTCGGTGACCAGCGAGCGCTCGGAAAACCAGTGGTCGAAGTGCACGTCGAATGTCGCCAGGTCGGCCTCGATGGCGACGAGCTGCTCATCGAGGATGAATTGCAGCAGCCGTTGAAACGCATCCGCGCCCAGCAACTCGCGGGCGCGCTCGATCAGGGCATCGACGTGCGCATCCGCATCGCCGCCCTGATCGCCATCCGCCGGCAGATCGTCGAACAAACCGGCCAGCGGCTGCTCGTATTGTTCGTCATGGGTGGCGCGCAGGCGCTGGGCGGCGGTCTTGACGTAGTCGCCATGATAGGCCGCCTGCGGATAGGCGAGGTCATGGCCGCCCGTCTCCAGGTAGCGCAAGTACAGCGACAGCGCCAGGATGTCCATTTGCCGGCCGGCGTCGTTGACGTAGTATTCGCGCGTCACGGTGTGCCCGGTCGCCTCCAGCAGGCGCGCCACGCAGTCGCCGTAAGCCGCGCCGCGGCCATGGCCGACGTGCAGCGGCCCGGTTGGATTGGCGGAGACGAATTCCACCAGCACGCGCTTGCCAGCGCCGATGTCGCTGCGGCCGTAGCCGTCGCCAGAGTCCAGAATCCGGTCGATGGCGGCACGAAAGGCCGCGCCGCTGAGGAAAAAATTGATGAAGCCGGGCCCGGCAATCTCGACCCGCTCGATGCGCGCATCGGCCGGCATGGCATCGATCAGCTGCTGCGCGATTTCCCGCGGCGCGCGCCGTGCCTGCTTGCCGAGGGTCATGGCAATGTTGCTGGCGAAATCGCCGTGCGCGCTGTTGCGGGTGCGCTCGACATGCGGCGTCTGCGCCAGCTCGATGTCGGGCAGAGCCGTTGCCACGGCCTGGGTCAGGAGTTGCTGGAGTGCGCGTTTCACGGTCGTTTGTTGCTTGGATGCAGGCAAGTAAAGCGGTCTATCTTAACGCGTTGGGCCGCGGGTTTGAAAAATTTAGATGCAATTTGCTGCAGCACACGGGCGCCTGATTCAAAACAGGGTTTGCGGATCCACGTCGATCGACCAGCGCACGCGCCGGCTCTGCGGCAGTTGCGCCAGGGCCGCCTGCCAGCGATCCAGCAGCGGATGCAGCACTTTGCGGGTTGTGCTGTGCAGCAACAACTGCGCCCGGAAGCGCCCGGCGCGGCGGGTCATGGGCGCGGGCACCGGCCCCCAGTATTCGGCGCCGGCGGTAGCCGGCACGCGGTCGTGCACCGCCTGCAGAAACTTCAGTGCCGTCTGCAAATCGCCAGCCTCGGCCCGCAGCAGGGCCAGATGGCCGAACGGCGGCAGGGCCGCGGCGCGGCGTTCATCCAGCGCCGCGGCGGCAAAGCCGGGATAGCCCGTCTGCAGCAGCTGTGCCAGTTGCGGATGTTCGGGATGATGCGTCTGCAGCAGGACTTCGCCGGCGATGGCGCCGCGTCCGGCCCGTCCCGCAACCTGGGTAATGAGCTGGGCCATGTGCTCGGGCGCGCGGAAATCCACCGAAAACAGGCCGCCGTCGACATCGATGATGCCGACCAGCAGTTGCGTCTCGCCGCTGGCCACGGCGGCCAGCTGCGCTTGCAGCCGCCCCTTGCGCGCCATGCTGTCGCGATCGAAGCGGGCGATGCGAGTGTCGGGGAAATGTGCGCGCAGGGTTGCGGTGACGCGCTCGGTGCCGGTGCCGGTGGCGATCAATTGCCCGCCGCCGCATTGGCCGCAGCGCGGCGGCGCCGGTCGCACGGCACCGCAGTGATGGCAATCGATGCGCCGGCCGCCGCGATGCAGGGTCATGGCCGCGTCGCAGCGCGTGCAGGGCGCAATCCAGCCACAATCGTGGCACAGCAGGGCTGGCGCATAGCCACGCCGATTGATGAACAGCATCACCTGGTTGCCGGCTGCAAGATGTTGGCCGATGCGAGCCAGCAGCGGCGCGGACAAGCCGCCGCACAAAGTGCGGGCGCGCACGTCGATGACGCTGATGCGCGGCACTGCCTTGCCGCTGGCGCGGCGCGGCAGGCGCAGGTGCTGGTAACGCCCCGACTGGCTGTTGTGCAGCGTCTCCAGCGCGGGCGTGGCGCTGCCGAGCATGATGGGGACGTTCGCGTTCTGCGCGCGGCGCAGGGCCACGTCGCGAGCATGATAACGAAAGCCGTCTTGTTGCTTGTACGAGCCGTCATGCTCTTCATCGACGATGATCAGCCCCAGCCTGGGCAGCGGGGTGAACACGGCCGAGCGCGTGCCGATGACGATGTCGGCTTCGCCGGCACGGGCCGCCAGCCAGACGTTGGCGCGCTCGCCGTCGCTGCGGGCCGAATGCAGCACGCCAATGCGGGCGGCAAAGCGTTGTCTGACTCGCTCGATCAGCTGCGGCGTCAAGCCGATTTCCGGCGCCAGATAGAGGACTTGCCGGCGCTTGGCGAGCACATCGGCCATGCGCTGGAAATAGACTTCGGTCTTGCCGCTGCCGGTGACGCCATCCAGCAGCAGCGGGGCAAACCGCGCCCCCTGCTCCCGTGCTGCGGAAAGCGCAGCCTGCTGCGCGGCCGTCAGTGCCGGTGCCGGCTGTTCGCCGCGACCTGCGAGCAGCGCCTGCGGTTCGTCGATGGCGGCGATCAGACCACGCGCCGCCAGGCGCTGCAAGGGTTGGGCCGCAGTCGGCCAGCGCGCCAGCAGGTCACTGTGGGCCATGCTCTGGCCGTTGTCCTGGATGGCTTGATACAGCGCCCGCTGCAGCGGTGCACGCTTGGGCAGGACCTGCTCGGCGGCGGTGGTCGACAAGGCGCGCCAGGCGCGGCTGGTGGCGCGCTCGGCCGCACGCACCCGCCGCAGGGCGCTGGGCAGGGCGTTGCTCAAGACCTCGCCAAGTGGATGATGATAATAGCGCGCGCACCAGCGGCAGAGCTGCAACAAGGCCGCGTCCAGCAGCGGCTCGGGGTCGAGAATCTGCTCGATATTCTTGAGGCGTTCCGCGGGCAGATCGCTGCTGCGTTCGACGGTGACCACCAACCCAACCTGTTGGCGACGCCCGAACGGCACCAGGACACGGGCGCCGGGCATCGGCCAGGCATTGTTGATGCGATAGTCGTACAGGCCATAGACCGGAACAGGGACCGCAACCCGGGCGATGGCGCTAGTTTTCGCCACTGTGGATCACCCTGTGGATAACTCGGTGGACAAATTATCGTGCGCAAGCAGCGGCTTGTATAAACCAACTCTCATTTTGTTGTGTTGTATATAATTTCAATATAAACAATATTTTACAGATACGTTTTAAGAGTTCTAATGCATTATGCCCGCCAACCAGAGCGCACCTTGTTGTCAAGGCTTGTGTATAACTTATGTTGTCAAGTGCCGCAGCAGGGGTTTTTCCGGGCTGTTTCGCTCGCCCTCCACAAGCATGCAGAATATGCAGCATGGCGCCTGCGCAACATGCGCACAAGAAGCGGATAAAACCTCTGCGCGCAGCTGGAAACGGCTAGTATGATACGCTTTCACCCACGCCAAGGAGCGGGCATCGGTGCGCCTGACTCGGCGCCTGCGCAGCAGCGCAGAACCCGCTCATCTTGCCTTATTCCCATGCATGTGCCGGCCGCTGCGCAGTTGCCGCCATGGCAGCCGCCTGCTTGGCACCGCATGTCAGTATAGAGGGTATGCCATGCTGTTGAATGCTGCCAATTCGGTGTTACTGGTGATCGATGTCCAAGCCAAGCTGCTGCCCGGCGTGCAGCGTGGCGAAGAGCTGGTGGAAAACTGCCGCTGGCTGGTGCGGTTGGCGCAACTGATGGCGGTGCCAGTAGTCGCCTCGGAGCAGTATCCGCAAGGGTTGGGGCCGACCGAAGACGGCTTGCGCGAGCTGATCGGCGCCGAGCGCTTTCATGGCAAGACCTGTTTCTCCAGCGTGGACGCGGCGCCATTCGCGGCGGAGTTGCAGGCGCTCGAGCGGCGCCAGGCGGTGCTCTGCGGCATGGAAACCCAGGCCTGTGTCATCCAGACGGCACTGCGCTTGCTGGAACAGGACATGCAGGTGCATGTGGTAGCCGACGCGGTGGCTGCGCGCAAGCAGCTCGATACCGACATCGCGCTGCGGCGCATGGAGCAGGCCGGCGCCGTGCTGGTGACCAGGGAAATGGTCGGCTTCGAATGGATTCGGGATGCGGCGGCGCCGCAATTCAAGACATTCAGCAAGGAGTTTCTGCGCTAGAGCCTTTTTCGTGTTCCTCGGTTCACACATTGCTGTCTAAAATGTGCTCAGGCAAGGCGCGAGGAGTGAAGTTTGGTCATTCCAAATGAACGACGAGCAACGCCGCATGAGTGCATTTTAGGCAGCAACCCTCTGGGGCGAGGCCATTTTTGGCGCAATATGGTGTTACCGCTCGTTGAGGTAGCGCTGCTACAAGGTGCTCGCCGCGCCTTGTCTTGCCGCAAAATGGCCGCTGCTGTGCGGATCGGGAAATGCGAAAAAGGCTCTAGGCAAGCCGCAGCGCGCAAGGGGATGCGCCGCCACGAGACCAAGTGATCGTGGCGGCAAACTGCATCGGACTTTGCCTATAATTGCTTCAAACCGGCGGCGAGATCGCTGCAGACCTGCTTGGCGTCGCCGAACACCATGCGCGTGTTGTCGCCGAAGAACAGCGCATTCTGCACGCCGGAGAAGCCGGTGCCGCGGCCACGCTTGATGACATACACCTCGCGCGCCTTGTCCACGTCCAGAATCGGCATGCCGTAGATCGGGCTCGATTCATCGGTGCGCGCCGACGGGTTGACCACGTCGTTGGCGCCGATGACCAGGGCCGCATCGGCGTTCGGGAACTCGGGATTGATCTCTTCCAGGTCGTAGATCAGGTCGTAGGGCACGCCAGCTTCCGCCAGCAGCACGTTCATGTGCCCTGGCATGCGCCCGGCGACCGGGTGGATGGCGAATTTCACATCCACGCCATGCTCCTTTTGCAGCATTTGCACGAACTCCCACAGCTTGTGCTGCGCCTGCGCCACCGCCATGCCGTAGCCGGGCACGATGATGAGCGTATCCGAGTAGGCAAAGGACGCAGCCGCATCGAATGCCTCCACGGACTGCATTTCCCCTTCCGGGCCGTCGCCGGCGGTGCCGTCATCGACGCCGAAGCCGGAAAACAGGATATTGGCGATCGAGCGGTTCATGGCCCGCGCCATGAGCAGGGTCAGCAGGCTGCCGGCCGCGCCGACCACGGTGCCGGCGATGATCATGGCCGGATTCTGCATGACGAAGCCTTCGAAGCCCACGGCCAGGCCGGTCAGCGCGTTGTACAGCGAGATCATGACCGGCATGTCGGCGCCGCCGATCGGATTGGTGATCATCACGCCCAACAGCAGCGTCACCAGGAAGAAGAACGTAATCAGCACCGGCACACCAGGCCCGGAGCCGATGATGACAAGCCCCAGAATGACGGCGAGCAGGGCGATGCCGGCATTGATGAGGTGCTGCCGGGGCAAGCGGATGATGCGGATCTTGCCTTCCAGCTTGGCCCAGGCAATGAGGCTGCCGGTGAACGAGACGCCGCCGATGAGCGCGCCCAGCACTGCGAAGATCACGACTTCGATGCCGTAGTGCCAGGCAGTGTGCGAGTACATCTCCACCAGCGCAATGGCTGCCGCCGCGCCGCCGCCCATGCCGTTGAACAGGGCCACCATTTGCGGCATGGCGGTCATTTTCACGCGCTGGCCGGCGATCCAGGAACTGATGCCGCCGATGGCGATGGCCAGCAGCATGAGCAGATAAGTGCCGACACCAGCCTGCATGTCCGGATGCCAGAAGGTGACGATCGTGGCCAGCAACATGCCGCCACCGGCCCACTTGATGCCGGCGGCGGCGGTGCGCGGCGAGCTCATGCACTTGAGGCCATAAATGAACAGGACAGCGGCGATGAAATAGCTCGCATCAACAATGAAATCCCAAAAACTCATAGTCGGATAACCTTGGTCGGTAACGGGTCAGCGGGTGCGGGTGGAGCCGGTTTGGCTCAGTCCTTGGAGGTCTTGAACATGTCCAGCATGCGTTCGGTGACGACGTAGCCGCCGACGGCATTGCCGGTTGCCAGCACCACGCCGATGAAGCCGATCAGCGTCTGCCAGAAACCATCGGCGCTGCCCATGGCGACCATGGAGCCGACGAGGACGATGCCGTGCACGAAGTTGGAGCCCGACAGTAGCGGGGTGTGCAAGATGACCGGTACCCGGCCGATAACCTCGTAACCGGTAAAGGCTGCGAGCATGAAGATGTAGAGTGCGACGAATCCGGTAATCACTGGTTTTCTCCCTGGAAATTATGCGGGTGGCTAGGACGACTGCCTGGCCCTGCCCGTCAGGCGGTTTCGCCCAATGCCTTGCGGGCGGCCTCGTTCACGGTCTTGCCATCATGCGTGAGCACCGACTGGGCCAGCACCTCGTCGTCCCAATTGATGGCGATCCTGCGCTTCTTGTCGGCGGGCTTGACCTCGTCCTGGCCTTCTTCCTCGACCAGGATGAGTTGCAGGAAGTTGAGCACGTTCTGGGCGTACATCTCGCTGGCATGTTCGGCCAGCAGGGACGGCGCATTGGTCGGGCCGATGATGGTCACGGCGCCGTGGCGCACGGTGCGCCCGGGATCGGTCAGTTCGCAGTTGCCGCCGCCCGCCGCACCCAGGTCGATGATCACCGAGCCGGCCTTCATCTTGTCGACCATGGCCTCGGTGATGATTTTAGGTGCCGGGCGTCCGGGCACCGCGGCGGTGGTGATGACCGCGTCGGCGTCGCTCATGTTGTGCTCGAGCATGGCCTGCTGTTTTTCCTGCTCCGCCTTTGACAGCTCGCGCGCGTAGCCGCCCTCGGCTTCTGCCTTGACGCCTTCCGCGACCAGGAATTCTGCACCCAACGATTCGACCTGCTCCTTGGTGTCGGTGCGCACGTCGTAGGCGACAACCTTGGCCCCGAGCCGCTTGGCCGTGGCAATGGCCTGCAGGCCGGCCACGCCGGCGCCGATGACCAACACCTTGGCTGGGCGAATGGTGCCGGCGGCGGTCGTGAGCATGGGAAAGAAGCGCTCCAATGCATCGGCCGCCATGAGTGCTGCCTTGTAGCCGGCCACGGAAGCCTGGGACGAGAGCGCGTCCATGCTTTGGGCGCGCGTGATGCGCGGAATCAACTCCATGGCGAAGCAGGTGATTTTGTTTTCGTTCAGCGCCTTGACCACTTCCGGGTGCTGGTGCGCCTGGACAAAGCTGATCAGGATCGTGTTTTCCCGCATTTGCCGGATCGTATCCGGTTCCGGCGCATTGACCGCCAGCATGATGTCGCTGGCGATTACATCTTCGGTGCGTCCGGATGTCTTGACCGGCTCGGCAAAGGCCGAGTCGAGAATGCGTGATTTCTGGCCCGCACCCTTGGCAATGGTCAATTCGACATTGAGTTGCGCCAGCTTTCTGGCCACTTTGGGCACCATGGCGACACGCCTTTCGCCGCTTGCCTTTTCTTTCGGGACGGAGATGGTTACGCTCATTTTTCCCCTTGCTTCGATATTGATTTCGACCTCAACAACGCCACCATGCGGTATCTGCGATCAAAACTGATGCTTGTTTGCAGCAGCAGTGATCGGCCGCGCTCGCAAGTTGGTGAGTTTAGCGCATAATGGCCATGATTTCTTCATTTCTGGCACGATGGCGCTTAATTCTGCGGCAAATCGTCCATGACCTGTTCTTGGAAGCCGGGCGGCAGGGCAAAAAGCGCGTCGTCCAGAGCGCCATGCGCGACCTGCGTCAAGCGCCGTTCGTTGCTGTGATCAGCACTGCGATAGCGAATCGGCATGCCTGCCAGTTCCGTATAAGGCAGGCTTGCGGCCGCGAAGGCAGTGCCGGCCAGCATGCCGTCCATTAACGCAAACATCGATTGGAGCGTGGCGGATTCCGCGCTCGTCAGGGCCAGCGCCTCAGCTGAGGCCACGCACAGGCTGGCGGCTGGCGTGTCGCCGCGCAGTACCTGCACGATTTTGCACTCGACGCCCGCGACCCGATCCGTCCCCTGGCCAGTCGCAAGTGATACCGCCCATGTGTCGTCGTCAAAGCCGGGCAATTGTTCCGCCAGTGCCGCGCGCGCGGCGGCACGCTTGCGCGCCGGCAGTTTTTCCAATTGTCGCTCAATGTCGCGCTGCACTTGCGCCATGCGCCGGCGCAATGTTGCTGCCCGTTCCGGATTCATGCGGGTATAGCTTTTGCTGGCCGGATCCAGGGTATACAACGTATCGCTTCGCTGCTGATAAAGCTGCCATGTGCCATCGCCGGCATCGATGCGTATTGCCCCGGCGCGGATGCTGACAGTGGTGGTCTGGCCCTGTTGATCGACGTAGCTCAGACGAGTGTCCGCCTGCACCGCACAGGCCATGGTCAGCAGGCCGAGCGTCAACAGCAGATTTAGCTTGTGCATATTTGTTTTCCTTATAAGCGACATGGTGCAAGGCTGCAGTTAAGGCATATATGCAAGATACGTTGAGTGCGCAAGCCGTTTGCGGCAGGAAAAAGATGATAACCATGCATTGCCCGATGCTGGCAGCCGCTGCTGAGCCGAAGCCGATGCGATAGTGATTTCATGTTTATCTTCAAGGCTATAAATATGGCGTAATTTGGCAACTGGCCGTCGCTGTGACACCTTTTCGCTGGCGTGGATCGAGCTATTGTATATATAAACCAGCAATAGGCATCTGCGCCGAGGCCGGTTGCCGACAGGGCTGGTTGGAAGGCCGCGTGTTGCGGCCAACAATTACAGCAAACGGAGGTATGTCATGAGCCAGCCCGCCACAGAAATCAGTGTCAACCCGACACCAGGCATCCTGCAGTATCCACGCATTCGCAAGTCGGCGTACTTTTACTCTTCGCGCCGTCATGGCGTGGCCCTGTACAGCGTCTACAATCACCATTATCACCCGCGCCACTATGGCGATCCGATTGCTGAATACTGGGCGTTGCTCAACGATGTCACCTTATGGGACGTCGGCGTGGAGCGTCAAATCGAGATTTCCGGCCCGGATGCGTTCGAGTTCACCAACCGGCTGGTGCCGCGCGACATGAGCAAGTGCAAGGTCGGCCAGTGCAAGTACGTTTTCATCACCGCGCCCGACGGCGGCATCATCAACGACCCGGTGCTGCTGCGCCTGGAGGAAAACCGCTTCTGGCTGTCGCTCGCCGACAGCGATGTCATGCTCTGGTGCCAGGGTGTGGCCCTGAACTCGGGGCTTGACGTCACCATCAAGGAAATCGACGTCGCGCCGGTGCAGGTGCAGGGGCCGAAGGCGAAGAAGGTCATGGTCGACCTGTTCGGCGAAGGCATCCTGGAAATCCCATACTACTATATGCGCGAGTTCACTCTCGACGACATGCGCGTGGTGGTGTCACGCACCGGCTACAGTGGCGAAATCGGCTACGAAATCTATCTCTACGACGCCATGGCCAACGGCCAGAAGCTGTGGGAGCGGGTGCTCGAAGCCGGCCGTCCGCACGACATGCGCGTCATCGGCCCGTGTCACATGCGGCGCATCGAGGGCGCGATTCTCGCCTTTGGCTGCGACATCTGGTACGACACCAACCCGTTCGAAGTCGGCATGGGCTACGACTGGATGGTCGATTTGCGCGGCGACGACGACTTCATCGGCCGCGCGGCGCTGGAGCGCATCAAGGCCGAAGGGGTCAGCCGCAAGCTGGCTGGCGTCGAGATCGAAGGCGAATCGGTTGGCTGCTTCAACGACGGTTCCATGATCGACATGTTCCCCGTGTTCAGCAACGGCAAGCAGATTGGCAAGGTCACGTCCGCCTGCTACTCGCCGCGGCTGGAGAAGAACATCGGCTTTGCCATGGTGCCGATCGAGTACAACGACCTCGGCACCGAGCTGGAAGTGGAAACGCAACACGGACGGCGCGGCGCCATCGTGGTTGAAAAGCCCTTCTTTGACCCGAAAAAGGACGTTCCCAAGGGGTGATTGACATGAGTTTTGTCCATACCACAGCACTCGGCCAGGCACTGGCCGCATCACGCTATGAAATCGTGCCGATGCGCGGTGCGCTGGAACAGGTCCGGCATTTGCCGGCCGGCTCGGTCGTGACCGTGACTTGCTCACCGAAGAAAGGCGTGGCTGCGACTGTGGAACTGGCGGAGCAGATCAACGCCCTGGGCCATACCACCGTGCCGCACCTGGCGGCACGGCGGTTTGTCAGCCACGAGCATCTGGAACAGGTGGTGGCGCGCCTGACCCGCGCCGGCATCAACGATTTCTTCGTGGTCGGCGGCGATGACGTGCCCGACAGTGACACCGTACCCGGTCCATTCCCCCGCGGCGTCGATCTAATCAACGCACTGGCGGAGATCAAGCCTGATATCCGCAGCGTCGGCATCCCTTGTTATCCGGAAGGCCATGCAGCCATTGCCGCCGATGCTCTGGACCAGGCACTGGATGAAAAATACTTCTTCGCCGGCCACATGGTCACGCAAATGTGTTTCAATCCGGAAGCCATTCGCACTTGGCTGGAACGCATCCGCGGCCGCGGCATCGATTTGCCGGTGTACATCGGCATTCCTGGCGTGATCCAGCGGCACAAGCTGCTTGGCATTGCCCTGCGCATCGGCTTGGGCGACTCCACCCGCTTCCTGAAGAAGAGCGGCAATGTGATCGGCCAGCTGGCGAGCGCTGCGACCTATAAGCCGGATGCGCTGGTGGATGGGGTGGCTGAATTGCTGGAAGACCCGACCCTCAATGTCGTGGGTTTCCACATCAACAGCTTCAATCAGATCGAGAAGACCGAAGCCTGGCGCCAGCAGCGCCTGGCCGCGCTCGAGGATCTGGTGGCGACAACTGAGAGCGACGGCGCCACATCACAGGCGCTGTAACAGCCGCACACCAAAACGGCCCCGGGCGTCACCGCGATGCCCGGGGCTTTTTCTGTAGCCGCGTTTTCGAGTTTGCGGTGAGCATGCTGCGATGATGTTACTTGTCGGATCGACCGCCTTCACGGCGCTGGCAACAGCGGCAACCACAGCGCCAGCGCGAGCAATGTCGCCAGCAGCACCGGCGGTGTCAGCAACAAGCCGACGCGCATGTATTGGCCCCAGCCGATGCGATGGCCCTTGCCGGCGAGCACGTGCAGCCACAACAGCGTCGCCAGGCTGCCGATGGGAGTGAACTTGGGGCCGAGATCATTGCCGATCACGTTGGCGTAAATCATCAGCTCACGAGTGAGCCCGCTTGCCTGCACCTGCTCGATTGCCAGCGCGCCGACCAGCGTCGAGGGCATGTTGTTCATGATCGAGGCGACGGCCGCCGCCAGGAAGCCGGTGCCGATCGTGGCGGCCAGCGTGCCCTGCCGGCTCAGCCAGTCGAGCACCGTGGCGCCGTAATGCGTCAAACCCGCCTCACCGAGGCCATAGACCACCAGATACATGCCGATCGAGAACAGCACGATCTGCCAGGGCGCATTGCGCATGACCGGGCGCAGCGCAATCACGGCGCCGCGACCGCCGCGCCACCAGCGCCCGGCAATCGCCAACAGCACCAGCGCCCCCGCGCCGGTGACAAAAGAGAAAGGCACGTGCCATTGGGCCAGCACGAAATAGGCCACCAGCAGTGACACGAGCACGGGCAGGGCGGCGCGGAACACCTGCACATCGACGATGGCGCCGGCCGGTGCATCCAGCGCTGCCAGCGAATAACGCCGCGGCATGCGCCGGCCGAACGCCAGCCACAGCACCACCAGCGTGGTCGTGATGGACACCAGGTCCACCGGCACCATGACTGCCGCATAGCGGGCGAACGAAACCTCGAAGAAATTGGCGCTGACGATGTTGACCAGGTTGGAAATCACCAGCGGCAGGCTGGCGGTGTCGGCAATAAAACCCGTGGCGATGACCAGCGCCAGCGCCGCCGTGGCGGAAAAATCCAGGCGTACCAGGATGGCGATGACGATGGGCGTCAGCAGCAGCGCGGCACCGTCATTGGCAAAAAACGCCGCGATCAGCGCGCCCAGCAAAACGATCAGCGGGAATAGCAACGCCCCGCGGCCATTGCCCCAGCGGGTGATGTGCAGCGCCGCCCAATTGAAAAAACCCGCTTCGTCGAGAATCAGGGAGATGATGATCAGGGCCACAAAGGTGAAGGTCGCATCCCAGACGATGTCCCAGACGATCGTGATGTCGGCCCACTGCACCACGCCGGTGGCAAGGGCCACGGCTGCGCCGGCGAGCGCGCTCCAGCCGATGCCGATGTTCTTCGGCTGCCAGATGACCAGCACGAGCGTGATGACGAAAATGGCGAGTGCCAGCATGTGTAAAGACTCCAGTTGGGCATGGGCTGGTTTTTATACCAACGACAAAAAGCATAGACAGACGTTAAAATATGCACACATATCATCGTAGCAGGAGCGATCATCATGCCGCGCCCGCTTACTCTGAGAAACGACTATGATGCGACCCAGCTTCGCCAGCTGGCGCAAGAGGCC
>DATGUT010000258.1:0-5355 GCA_035301185.1 Salinisphaeraceae bacterium | reverse complement strand
GATCTTGTGGGTCGGCTTGTTGATGATCTCGCGCGCGGCCACGCGAATGCTGCCCTGGCGGCGATCCACCAGCCCCAGAATGGACTTCAGCGTGGTGGTGCGCCCGGCGCCATTGCGCCCCAGCAGCGTGACCACTTCACCCTGGTTAACGCTGAGCTCGATGCCGTGCAGCACGTGCGATTCACCGTACCAGGCGTGCAGATCGCGGATCTGCAGCAGCGGCGCGGTTGTTGTTTCTGCGGCGGCTTCAGACATTGGCGGTTCCCATGTATGCAGCCATGACTTCCTTGTTTTGCGAGACTTCCGCGTATGGGCCTTCGGCCAGCACCTCGCCCTGATTGAGCACGGTAATGGTATCGGCCAGTTCCGCGACCACACCGAGGTTGTGCTCGACCATGAGCACGGTGCGCTCGGCCGCCACCTTGCGGATCAGATCGGTGACGCGACCGACATCCTCGGCGCCCATGCCTTGCGTGGGCTCGTCGAGCAGCAGCAGCTCGGGGTCGAGCGCCAGGGTGGTGGCGATTTCCAGCGCGCGCTTGCGTCCATAGGCGAGCTCGACGCTGGTGGTGTCGGCAAAATCGCTCAGGCCGACGTCGTCGAGCAGGGCCATGGCGCGCTGGTTCAGGCTGTCGAGGATGCGGTTGGAGCGCCAGAAGTGATAGGACAGGCCCAGATGGCGCTGCAGGGCGACGCGCACGTTGTCGAGGACACTCAGGTTTGGGAAAACGGCGGAAATCTGGAACGAACGCACGATGCCCAAATCAGCAATATCCGAAGCCTTGCGTGCGGTAATGTCCTTGCCGCGATAGAAGATCGCTCCCTCCGAGGGGGACAGGAAATGCGTCAGCAGGTTGAACACGGTCGTCTTGCCGGCGCCATTGGGACCGATCATGGCATGAATGGTGCCGCTTTCGACTTGCAGGTTGACATTGTTGACGGCTACGAAGCCCTTGAAGCGCTTGCTCAGGCCCCGGGTTTCCAATATGTAGTCAGTCACTGTTCGCTGCTCCGCATGTGCGTGGGAACAAAGGTCGAGGGCAGGCCAGCATGCTGCGCTCTGTGCCAGGCGCGGATGCCGCACCTGGCGAGTTGCGCTCGCGAGTTGCAGCCAGACTATACCGAACGGCCAAAGTCGATGCCATACGCTAAAGGTCTAACGCGTCGGGTGCAGCAACGCAGCCCGGCACGAGTGCCGGGCCTGCAAGCCTGTTCCTTGGCGGCAGCGCTATTCCTGCAGCAGTGGGCAGTTGCTTTCCGAGAGTGGAATGAAGGCCTCATCGGCGGGAATCCTGGTCACCACTTTGAGCAGATCCCAGTCACCTTCGGACTCTTCGGGTGTCTTTACCTCTACCAGGTACATATCGTGCAACATCAGGCCGTTGGGCAGGATCTTGCCATTTTCGACAAACATGTCGCTGATGGTCAGCTCGCCCAGCGCCGCGCGCACGGCGTCGGCATCGTCCGTGCCGGCGTTTTCGACTGCCTTCAGGTAGTTGAGGGTGGCTGAATAGACTCCGGCCTGGACCATGGTGGGCATGGCGCCGTGCTCATCGAAAAAGCGCTGCGACCATTCACGCGCCTCGTCGGTGCGATCCCAGTAGAACGCGGTGGTGAACTGCAGACCCTGGGCCGTCTCCAACCCCAGCGCCTTGACATCGGTCAGGAAGACCAGCATGCCGGCCAGCTTCTGATTGGCCGTGATGTTGAAGGCATGCGCCTGCTTGATGGCGTTCACGGTGTCCTGCCCGGCATTGGCCAGAGCGACGACGTCGGCCCCGGAAGACTGCGCCTGCAGCAGATAGGAGGCGAAGTCGGTGGTACTCAGCGGATGATCCACGCTGCCCAATACTTCGCCGCCCAAATCCTTGACCACCATGCCGGTGTTTTCCTGCAGCGAGTGGCCGAAGGCATAATCAGCAGTGATGAAAAACCAGCTCTTGCCGCCGTTGTTGACAATGGCAGTGGCGGTGCCGACCGGCAGCGAATAGGTGTCGTATACATAATGAATGCCGTATTTCGAGCACTGGCCTTCGGTGAGTTCGGTCGTGCCCGCGCCGGTATTGATGGTAATGACACCCTTGCCCGAAGCCAGCCCCTGCACCGCCAGGCCGACGGAGGAGTTGTCCAGGGCCGTGATCATGTCGACATTTTCCTGGTCGATCCATTTGCGCGTAATGCTGGAAGCGCGATCCGCCTTCTCTTGGTGATCGGCCGAGATCAGTTTGATCGGCTGGTCGAGCACCGTGCCGCCGAAATCATCGATCGCCATTTGCGCGGCAACAACGGCTCCAGGACCCTCAAGAGCCTTGTACACACCCGACATGTCCGACAGGACACCGATCTTGACATAGCCATCCGAGACCGCGTCCCCATCCTGCGCATGGGCGGTTGTGGCAAAAAACATGCCCAGGCTGCAGATTGCGGCCAGAATTTTCTTTCCTTTCATTGGTTTCCTCCGAAAAGCGGAATATTTGATTTGCATGAGGCCAGGCAAGGCCACGCTATCTTATACATCAAATGGCGTCTGGGTTTCAGGTGGCCGGGCTGGATTCTGCAACCGCGGTTCAGAATGAACGAGGCCTGGATCAGGCAGCACACTGATTGCAGATACCGCTGATTTCGATGGTTTTCTGGATGGCGGCAAAGCCCAGGCGACTGGTTTCGCGGCGGATGGCGCTGTCAACTTCCGGGGCGACGATTTCTGCAACCCGTGCGCACTCGTTGCAGATCAAGAACTTGGGCTGGCCATGGGCATGTTCTTCAGCACAGCCAATGAATGCATTCAGGGATTCGATGCGGTGTACCAGGCCAGCATCGAGCAGAAAATCGAGCGCGCGATAAACGGTGGGTGGCGCTGCGCCGCCGCGCTCTTGGCTGATCGTCTGCAGCAAATCATAAGCCTTGGAAGGCCGATGACTGGTCCAGATCAACTCCAGGATGCGTCGCCGTATTGCCGTCAGCCGCAGATCCTGTTCGCGACAGTGTTTTTCGGCGCGCTCCAAGGCTGCCTGGATGCAGGCAGCGTGATTGTGATTGCAGTTGGCAAAAACCGGTTCAACAGAGTTCATGGCCTTTCATGTTTTCGGACAAGTGGTGGGGTGCACAATAACCATGTCGGCAGCGCCGGAAATTGCTGATATGCGCCAGCGCCAAAACAATGCCGCCGGCAACCGTTATCCATGTCTCCAGATAATGCGCGCGCAGGCTGTGCAAGGCAAATGCGGCCAAAACCAGCGCACCAATGCCGGTAACGCCGAGTATGGCCACCGGCAGATGCCGATGGCGGCGATAACCCAGCCCCAGGGCAATGGCCGTGGTGGGCACAACGGCGATCAGGATAATCTGATGGAAGGCTTCATGGCTCATCAGCGTGGCGCCGAGCAGCGGGAACAAGGCGACCAATAGCGGCAAAATCAGGCAATGAATCAGGCACAGACCCGAGAGCCCGACCGCGAACGTGTCCAATGCAGAGGACAGCTTGATGTTAGCATGTATTTTCATGAGTGCGCGGTTCCCAAGGTAATGACAGGAGATCAATGACAAAGGCCTTGGCGAGGCCGAAAATGAATTGATGTGGGCTTTTAGGCGAAACGTTATCATATAACATTCGAGCAAGGAGGCATATAGTGCAAAATTTTTTCCATGCAACAGCCCGCAGGCTGACGGTGTTGCCGGTATTGCTGCTGTGCACGGGCTGGGCCGCAGCGGCAGGTGCCGCCTGTGAGGCGCTGGACATACAAGACGCCTGGGTGCGCGCACCGGCTGGCGTGCCGCTCATGGCAGGCTATATGACCATTACCAACAGCGGCGATGACACGGTCGAGCTGACTGCAGTATCCAGCCCGCAGTTCGAGCGCGCCGAAGTGCACGAGAGCAAAGTGGACGAGCAGGGCGAAGCGAGCATGCAAGCGGTGGACTCGATTGTCTTGCCAGCCGGCGAAACGGTTGCCTTCGAGCCTGGCAGCTACCATGTCATGCTGTTTGCGCCTGAAGCGGGACTGGAGCAGGGTGATGTGGCTAGGCTGGTGCTGCACTGCGGCGACTCGGCAGACACCCGTGAGGTGAAGGCCGAAATCCGCGGCATGGCTGCGGGTGCTGGCGCTATGCATGGTATGCACAGTGAGCACATGCAGCACGGCGACTGACCAGCATGGCCTGGGCAATGATTTTGTGGTGATCGACGCCACTACGAAACCACTGCACCTGACCACGGCGCAGGCGCGCCTGCTTGCCGATCGTCATTTTGGCATTGGTTGTGATCGGATTTTGCTGGTGCAACCGCCGCATAGCGCCAACGGCAGCTTTACGTATCGCATTTTCAATGCCGACGGCAGCGAAAGCGGACAATGCGGCAACGGTGCCTGCTGTTTCATGCGCTTCGTGCGCGACAAGGGTTGGCTGACGCCGCTGTCATTACCGTGGATGTGCGCGGCGGCCAGCTGACGCTGGAGGCATTGGCCGATCATCAATACCGCGTCGAGCTCGGCATTCCTGTATCTGCGCCGTCGGCGATTCCGCTGGCCGGTTATGCCCAGGCCGCCAGTTACGTGATTCCCGATCTGGCCGGCAAGAAAGTAGAATTCCAAGCCTTGTCGCTGGGCAATCCGCATGCGGTCGTACATTGCGCCGATGTGGCGCAGGCGCCGGTGGCGACGGTGGGGCCGCTGCTGGAGGCGCATCCGGCTTTTCCCGAAGCGGGTCAACATTGGATTCATGCAGATTGTGAATCGCGAGCATGTTCGTCTGCGCGTGCACGAACGCGGCGTTGGCGAGACGCTGGCCTGTGGCAGCGGCACGGCGGCGGTCGTGGTCGGCATTAACAGTGGCGATTTGAGCCATGGCGTAACGGTGGAGTTGCCCGGCGGGCGCGCTGTCGTCGCATGGCCGGAGCCGATTCCCCAGTGTGTTTGACCGGCCCGGCGGAACGCGTTTTTGCAGGCAAGCTGGTATTATCGGAGCTTGATAACAAGGATGTAAGAGCGGGATCGAATGCAACAGCTTGACCCGTTCACGCACTGTGCAGGCACCCAATCATGAGCAATGCAAACAAAGAAGCTCGCGCGCAATACATGCTGGATGAAGCGGATGTAGTCGCCTTTTTGCAGCAGCACCCCGAGTTTTTGCAGCAACACCCGGAAGTGCTGGCCAGCCTTGAATTACGGCACGACAGTGGCACGGCTGCTTCCCTGATCGAGCGCCAGGTCGTGTTGTTGCGCGATCAGAATCGAGAATTGCATGCCCGCCTGAACGGTTTCGTGGAAACCGCGCGCGGCAATGAGCAGCGGGTCAACCAGTTCAACACCCTGGCGCGGGCCTTGATCGCCGCCGGTAATACGGAAGAATTGGTGGCCA
>DATGUT010000257.1:0-8361 GCA_035301185.1 Salinisphaeraceae bacterium | reverse complement strand
TGGTTGGCGCCGCAGACGGCTCAATGCCGGCTGGCAAAACGAGCCAGAAAGCCGTGCAGCGATTGTCGGATCTGTTGCGCCTCAATGCCCCGCAGGAAGAAGATCAGGGCCGGGTGTTGCGGCAGCCGTTCGGGGTCATTCACATGCTCCGGCGGATGGACGATATGCTGCACACCGTTGATGAGCACGTGGAAGGTCTGGGCCTGCCAATCGTGCACTGGAATCACACCTTTGACGCGGACAATGGCTTCGCCATGCGCGGCCAGCAGCGCGCTGAGCCAAACGCCGAAGGCCTGCCAGTCGAGCGCGTCCGAGACCTCGATGACACAAGGCGTGATGTCCGCATGCCCAGCATCTGCGGACGGCAGGATCTCGCCGCGCGCGGCGCTTCCTTGCTGCAGGAGCCTATCCAAAAGCCGAGACCAGTCCAGCGGCGTGCTGCCGGCCGTGAAGACCGGCGTGCCAACCGCGTAACGCGCCAGTGCCTGCTTGCGCTGCTGCAGTGTTTCGCCATCCACGCGATCCGCCTTGGTCAGCACGACGGCATCGGCCATGGCCAGCTGTTGCAATGCCTCCGGGTGGTTGGCCAATACCGCCTCGCCCTCTTCGCAGCCCAGGGTGGTGACGATGCCGGCAATGGTGACGTGGTGCTTGAGCAAGTCGTCTTCCAGCACCGAGAACAGGATGGGCGCCGGATTGGCCAGGCCGGAGGTTTCGACCACCAGCCAGCCGGGGCGCGAGCGATCCATGGCTTCGACAGTTTCACGCAGCGCGGCGATCAATGCCTCGCGGCGCACGCAGCAGGCACAACCACCAGCGAGCACCGTCGCCTCGTCCGCACCGAGGGTGTAGACGGCCTGATCCAGCGCCACCTCGCCGGCCTCATTGACCAAAAAGCGGCAGGTGATGTTGTCCTCCAGGCCCTGGCGCAGGCTTTTCAGCAACGTGGTCTTGCCGGAGCCCAGGTAGCCAGTGACGATCAACAGCCGGATTTGTTCGTAGCCAGTGTCAGCCAAGGTCATCGGCCGGGCCGGAAAATCCCAGCACGTCGATCCGGCAGTCAAAGCGCGCAGCCAGCACATACCACAGTGCATCCAACGTGCCGGCATGGGCGTGGCCGCCCTTGGCATCTCGGATGTTGAAGCCGCCCTGGCCATCGTCCCGAATCTGCAAGCGCTGTGGCGCCACCAGTTCATTGAGGATGGCCAGCCGCCGAGTGGCGGCCTGCTGGCGGGCGAGTGCTGCCGCGCCGCCCGCTTGTCGGTTCATTGCCTGGTCGCGCGGGTCGTGGGTCCAGCGATCGAACGGCGCCAGTTGGGCACAAACCATGCACATGGAAGTGGCCTCTCAAGCAGATGCTGCGAACGGTTGGCGCCGGCGGAACTCCTCGGCCATTTCCTCCATCGGCACCCAGTGCACGCCGTCATGGGAAGAGACATATTCGATGAAGCGCTCCAGCATCAGCAGCACCTGTGGCCGCCCGGACACGTCCGGATGGATGGTGATCGGGAAGGTGGCGTAATCATATTCGCGATACACCCAATCGAACTGGTCCTTCCATAGTTGTTCGATGTCCCGCGGGTTCACGAAACCGTGGCTGTTGGGCGAATTCTTGATGAACATCATCGGCGGCAGGTCATCGACGTACCAGTTGGCCGCCAGGTCCACCAGATCCACGGTTTTGCCCTTATGCAGCGGTTTCATCCAGCTTTCCGCCGGCTGCGAATAGTCGATCTTGGTCCAGGTGTAGCCGACGCGCGCATAAAAGGGCTGGAAGTCGTGATGCCCCTGACTGTGGTCGTAGCGAAAACCGCGCGCCAGCAACAGATCGGCCGTACGCGCCGACATTTCCCACCAGGGCGCGGTGTAGCCGCGCGGCGCCTTGCCGGTCAGGTTCTCGATCAGCTCGATGGATTTGTCGAGCACGGCTTCTTCCTGCGCAGCGGTCATGGCCACTGGATTCTCGTGCGAATAGCCATGGGCGCCGACCTCGTGGCCTTCGTCGACCACCCGCTGGCATTGCTCGGGAAAGGTTTCGATCGAGTGACCGGGAATGAACCAGCTGGTGGTCAGATCGTATTTCTTGAACAGATCCAGCAGGCGCGGCACACCCACCTCGCCGGCAAAAATGCCGCGGGAAATATCAAACGGCGAATCCTCGCCGCCATAGGAACCCAGCCAACCGGCCACGGCATCCACGTCGACGCCAAAGCCTATATGTATGAACTTGTCTGCCATTGTGCTTCTCCGCTTGAACAGTGAATCAGGCCGCAATCCGCGGCAGTTCACTGCGAATCGTGTCGATATCGTCGCCGCGCCCCAGCAGCACCATCAAGGCCAGCCGGGCTTTTTCCGGTGACAGATCGCCAGCAAAAATGGCGCCGGCTGCCTGCAGATCCACGCCGCCGCCATGGGCATAAACCGGCGTCACGGCGCCGGCGCCGCAGCGCGAAGTGATCGCGACCGGCACACCGCGCTCGCGGGCGCGGGCCACACCCTCGCAGATGGCCGGATTGGCATTGCCAATGCCGAAGGCTGCCAGCACGATGCCGCGGGCGCCCTGCTCCAGCACGTGGTCGAACAGTTCGGCGTCCATGCCCATGGCCAGGTGGATCAGTGCCACATTGGTTTCCAGTTGGTCAATTGCATAGGTCGGCCGGACAGCCGCCGGGCGGTAGATGCGAATCAGGTCCCGGCCCAGCTCGCCAAGCCGGGCGCCGCGGCTGGAGGTGAAAGCTTCCAGGCGCGAGGTGTGGCTCTTGGTGGCATCGCGCGCGGCCAGCAGGCTGTCGGCAAAGGCGATGACGACGCCGATGTTGCGGGTGGCGGGATCGCAGGCGGCGCGCACGGCATTGATGAGATTTCTCGGGCCATCGGCGCCGGCCATGTCGCCGCTGAGTTGGGCTCCGGTGAACACCACCGGCTTGGCGCCCGGGTCCAGCAGCAACTCCAGCAGAAAGGCGCTTTCCTCCATGGTATCGGTGCCGTGGGTCACGACCACACCGGTCACTTCCTCGCGCGCCAAAGCTTCGCGGGCGGCAACAGCCAGTTGCTGCACATCGGCTGGAGTCACCAGAAAACTGGTCTTCTGGAACACGGCCTGCACCGAGACATCGGCGATGTCGCCAAGCTCGGGAACGGCAGCGACCAGATCATCACCACTGGCGACGACGCGCGCCGCGCCGGTGTCAGGATCGAGTCGAGTGGCTATCGTGCCGCCCGTACCGAGCACGACAACCTGGGGATGGGAAGGCATCGCAGTTCACCTCAGAAATGAATGCTTGTCATTTAAGCACAGACGCAATGTTGTCGCAGACTGGCAATATGCCAGCCGAGCGTGGCTGGCGGCCGGCACAGGAGCGGATTTCTTCTAGCTGCATTGGCGCCAAACCAAACTCGAGCGTCGACACAAGTTTGGCTGTCAGTGATTGTGCTTGTGCTGCACCGCTGCCTGTATGGCGATCAACCCCGACAGCGAGGCTCCGCGCGGCGACAATTCGCGCCATGTATCGCCTGCATCGTCGCTTTCGTAGAGTTGGCCATTGCGCAGGCCGGCAAAGAGCCGCCCTTCGGCCGCGAGCAACGTATAGGCCATGCTGCTCAGAGGCTGTGGCAGGCCGCCGGCAAGCGCCTCCCATGGGCCGTTGTTGCGCCAGCGATAAACATAAGCCTGTGCGTCGGCATTGGAGTGGGCCTCTCTGGGGCCGGGACAGGCGGAGATGTACCAGCAGTCCGGATCTTCGGGGTCGATGGCCAGCGCCCAAGTGTAGTGACGATCGCGTCCTTGGTTGGCAGACGCCCAGCCGCGTCCGCCATCCCGACTCCATGCAGCTCCGCCGCCGCCGGCCTCATAAGCCCGTTCGGTCGCGCGTGGATGCCACGCGAGTGCGTGAACATCCTTTTCCGCGCCGGGGCGATGATCTTGCCACGACTCGCCGCCGTCCTGGCTCAGCATCAACCCGCCCAGCTCAATGCCGACGATAAGCAGGCCCGCATCTTCCGGGTTGGGCGCAATGCTGCTGACGTGCGATGTCTCTGGGCGTGGTGGAAAGCTCCAGGTTTGCGCCGAAGGCAGGCGACGCAAGGCGTCCAGCTCGCGCCAGGTGGTGCCGCCGTCGGTGCTCTTGAACAGAATGCTCGGTTCGGTACCGGCATACACGCTGCCATCAGCCGGGCTTATCGCGAGCGAGAACACGTCTTGCTGCGGCAACTGCAAGCCCTGCCAATGGGCGCCCCGATCACTGCTCTTGCACACGCCGTTGGCACGCGAGCCGACATACACAGTCGCAGCATCGGCGGGATCGACGGCGACACAGCGCATGCGCTCATCGGCGCGCACGAGCTCGGCGTGCCAGTTCGACTCTTCCTGCGTGAGGCGAACAAGCCCTTCTCCGGTCACGGCGAGCAGTTCAAGCATGGTTTTCCTTCTCGTAAAATCGTGGCTCATAGGGCCAAGGCCTGCTGCCGGCCCCGCCTGTCATCTGCGCCTCTGTGTGCAGTTCCGCAACGATGGCCAATCATCAAGACAGCACTGAGAATCACGCCGTCCATCATGCCGCCCAATGCACCCGCAAATATTTTGCGTGTCTCGGTATGTAATTGCATGGCAGTAATCCATTTACCAGAATGACTCTATGCAAAAATCAAATTGTTGAAGCACTTACCAGCATGCTACTACGGCATCGGATGGCGATACATAGGTGCTTTTCCCAGGATCCGCCAAGGCAAGCAGCAGTTTGCACCGTATGAACCGCCCCGGGAATGCTGGAGGCTGCAACACTTGCGAAAATGGAGCCATGAAATATACCAAGCCTTATTCCCTACGACTTGATTATGTATGAGACCCAGCCACCTACCCTGAGCTCTGTCATTTCGACTGGCGGGAGCCTGCGACCGAAATGGAGAAATCTCTTCTCATCAGTCGTTTATATCGAGATTTCTCCACTTCGTGCTTCCGCACTACGGTCGAAATGACAACCCTGTTTTGGCGTAGCTGAGACTGATGCATAATCAGGCCCCACGAAGTACGCTACCGCGCGGTTCGCATGGCATTACTGCAATGGCCCCAGTGATACCTGAAAGCACTTCCGTTTTGAAAGCATTGGAACAATTCCGCAGCATGCCGGTGCGCATTGCCGCGTATTCGATGAATACGACAGCCTGGAAGGCATGCTCGCGGCCACGGATCCGCTGGCCGCCGCTGCCGGCCATCTGCCGCGCTTCAACAGCTTCTGCTCTTGTGCACGGCGTGCCACATGCACTCGCTTTACTTACTCAGCCGCCCGCTCATGGCGTGCGAATCAGCAAAGGGCCCTGCCCCAAGCCGCATCTCACTTGCTCACCTGCGGCTACTCAGTTTAGCTTGCACCTAATATGATGGACAAATGCAACTTTTTGATTTTTCACGAATTTGATTTACACTAGCGCCATTGTTCAGCCTGCCTGCACGGCAGCATCATCAGTGCGCATAAATGGCCTTACTGACTTCTTTCTCTCTTGGCGTGAGTCTTTCCATGGATGCCTTCGCGGCCTCCATCGCCCAAGGCGCCCAGACCAGGGGCACGCGCCTGCGTCAAGCCTTGCGCACAGCGTTGTATTTCGGCACGTTCGAAGCCGTGACTCCGATCATCGGCTGGACATTAGGAGTATTGATCGGCTCGGCCATGGCGCAAATCGATCATTGGGTCGCTTTCAGCCTGCTTTTGGCGATCGGGCTCAAAATGATTCGAGACGCGGTGTGCGGTCATGGCACGACAGGCACAACCGGCAACATCAAATCAACGCGATTGGCGCTGTTGGCGCTAAGCACCAGCATTGATGCCGCCGCCGTGGGAGTGACGCTGGTCGTGCTGAAAATACCGATCATCATGGCCGCGCTCATCATCGGCGCAATCACGTTTATCTTCAGCTGTGCCGGTTTCATGCTGGGCGGATTTGCCGGCCAGCGGCTGCCGCGCTTGGCCGAAGCCGCCGGCGGATTGTTGCTGATTGGCATCGGGGTCAAGATTCTGTTGTTCCACTTGGTTATTGGTCAATGACAACGGCAAGAGCCATAGCTGCCACCTGGACATGACGGGCACTCCCGATTCGCCCCAACTCATATTCGTGACCGACTCTGCCGCCATCCCCTATACTGACGGCAGGAGATGGCATGCCTCCTTGAACCGCCCTCTTTGAGCTGATGATGCCTACCGGTTCCGGCAGCGGGAGCAGGTGGACATCACGACTTGTCTGTTTCCTCGCGCGCTCCGGCCACATGCAACCATAACGAGGAGCGTGATGAACATATCTGGATTGATTGCAGTAGGTGCGGGCGCGATGCTTGGCGCCTGGCTCCGCTGGGGCATCTCGACACTGCTCAACCCCCTTTCCCTTCGCTGCCCCTGGGTACGCTGACGGCCAACCTGCTGGGTGGATACCTGATCGGCATCGCGGTCGCCCTGTTTCCACAGCACGCATCCTGGCCACCGGAGGTCCGTCTCCTGGTCGTGACCGGCTTTCTCGGCGCATTAACCACGTTTTCCACCTTCTCGGCGGAAATCGTCGGTCTGTTTCTACGCGGCCAGACCCTGTGGAGCATTGCCACGGCAGGTGCACATCTTTTGGGCGCACTGGCGATGACCGTTTTCGGCATCTACAGCGTCACCCTGCTGGCAAAGACTTGAACTGTGCCAGCTTCTGCCGGCCGCAAAAGGCGCAATGGGGTTATCCCTCATGCACGATAGTGCAGACCTGAGTTATGCGCGCGCGCTGCATCGATCAGCATGAACGTTTGACTGACGTGCATGAACGGCTCATCACTGGCTGCGCCAGCAAGGAGGGCATATGAGCAGTGCCGCGACATCATCCGCCGCGTTCCGCGATCTACCCATCGGCATCGACACGAGCGGCCAACGCACGGAAAGCGATTCGATGGGCGAAATCGAAGTGCCGGCCAATCGCTATTGGGGCGCGCAGACCCAGCGCTCGCTGATTCATTTCTGCATTGGTGATGCGCGCATGCCGAAGGCGGTCTACCATGCCATGGGTTACGTCAAGAAAGCGGCCGCCATGCTGCACAAGCAGGCCGGGCGCATGGATGGCGAGGTTGCCGACGCCATCATCCAGGCCTGCGAGGAAACCATTGCCGGGGATCTGGACGCAAGCTATCCGCTGTACGTGTACCAGACCGGTTCCGGCACCCAATCGAACATGAACGTCAACGAGGTGGTCGCCAATCGCGCCATCCAGCTGCTGGACGGCACGCTGGGCAGCAAGCAGCCGGTGCATCCCAACGATCATGTCAACATGGGCCAGTCCTCCAACGATACGTTTCCCACCGCCATGCACATCGCCACGGTACAGGCGCTGGAGGACAAGCTGTTTCCGGCCGTCGAGGCGCTGACCGCGGCCATCGGCGACAAGTCGGCACAGTGGATGAGCCGGCCCAAGATCGGGCGCACCCACCTGCAGGATGCGGTGCCGTTGACCGTGGGCCAGGAATGGTCCGGCTTCGAGGCCCAGTTGCACGACGCCATGACGCGCTTGCAGCAGGCGCGCGACGGATTGTACCCGCTGGCCATTGGCGGCACCGCGGTCGGCACCGGCCTGAATGCACCCGCCAGGTTCAGCGCCGACATGGCGCGCACTCTGGCGGAACTGACCGGGCGGCCCTTTGTCACCGCCAGCAACAAGTTTGCCGCTCAGGCGGCGCTGGATCCGTCGGTGGCGGCGATGGCCGCATTGCGCGGCCTGGCGGTGGTGTTGATGAAGATCGCCAACGACTTGCGCTGGCTCGCCTCGGGGCCGCGTTGCGGCATTGGTGAGCTGCGCCTGCCGGCGAACGAGCCCGGCTCCTCAATCATGCCCGGCAAGGTCAACCCGACGCTGTGCGAGGCGCTGGTAATGGTCTCGATCCAGGTCATCGGCCTGGACAATGCGGTCGCCTTTGCCGGCAGCCAGGGCAATTTCGAGCTCAATGCCATGCGCCCGATCCTGATCAACAACCTGTTGCAGGCCAATGCCATGTTAAGCGACGGCTGCGACCTGTTCTGCCGCTATGTGATCGAAGGCACTGAACTCGTTGACGAAACCATCGACACCCACCTGCAGCGCTCGCTCATGCTGGTGACCGCCCTCAGCCCCGAGATCGGCTACGACAAGGCGGCCGAAATAGCACACAAGGCCAGCGCCGAAGGCACGACGCTAAAGGCAGCCACGCTGGACCTGGGATATATGGATGAGGCTGAGTTCGACCGCGTGGCCGACCCGCAACGCATGACCGGCTCCGGCGTCTCCGGCGCCTGACCGGTTACCGAGAGATATCATGGCAAACGAGCAGACAACAACCGTCAGTCGCAGCGCCGAGATACTGGCCCGGCT
>DATGUT010000256.1:0-12930 GCA_035301185.1 Salinisphaeraceae bacterium | reverse complement strand
GCCGCGATGGCGGCGTCGAACAGCCGGTCGGCATTATGCTCATCCAGCACGTTGAGATAGGTCTCGCGGCCAAGATCCGTCAACAACAGAAAGCCGCGCTGCAGGTCGCTGTGCAGAATCTGCGGCACATGCAGACCGGCGGCGGCAAACAGCTGTGCTATGCGCACGAAAGCCGAGTTGTTTTCGCGCGCGGGGGGCGCGTCCATGGCAATCCAGCTCTGTTGCTGATGGACGCCGCGAAAATAGCGCCGAAAGCTGGCATCCGCGGAAGCCGGCGTCCAGCGCGGCCGGCAGGCCAGCTTCTGCTCCGCCCAGGCCAACAGCGCATGCTGGCGGGCATCTTCATCCACACTCATCGTTAACGACATTCCTCAGCGGCCACGATGGCCAATACATTGCAGCGCCCTTCCTGCTTGCGCATAATCTCGTATCATGATGCGCACGAGTCTGGGGCCAGCGTGTTGCATTGGCTGCTGATGACAGGGCATCACTGAGCCGTGCCCGCATGGCCATTCGCCGCCGACGCCGCGTCTGGAGCAGAAAAACTCAGGCACCATCATTGTGTTTCCAAGGGGCAAATCATTTTCAATGGGATGCACATTTTAGAGCAAAACAGGCGCGCCATGCGCCGCCCAGGCGCTGGCTGCCGACCGCGCTGCGCGCCTGGGCGGGCTGTGCCAGCCGCTTCGGCATGCCCATGCTTGGCATGAGCACACGCCCGTGCCCGCGCCGGCTCGGCAGCTCCGGATGGCTGCTAGCCGGCGCCATCCTATGGGCCTGTACGGCGCTTGCCAAGCCGGCTGTCGCCGCGAGCAATTTCTGCCCTTTCGATCTGCCGCCGCTGGCGCCGTCTAACATTCAAGGCCCGGAAACCGTGCTCACCGCGGATGAAGCCGAGCTGACCGAGGAAACGGCACATGCACAGGGCAATGTACGCCTGGAAAGGCAAAACGAGGTACTGCTGTCGCCGCAGCTGAGCTACAACCGCAACACCTCGCGCGTGCGCACCGACAGCGGCTTGCAATACTTGCGCCCGGGCCTGTATCTCACAGCCGCTGCTGCCGACTATGACATCGACAGCTCCAGCGGTGAATTCACTCAGTCGGACTATATCCTGACGCAGCACGGCGGCCGCGGCGAGGCACGCCACGTACTGGCCATTGACCAGGATCATTACACACTGCAACAGGCCACCTACACCACGTGTCCCGGCGACACCAAGGCCTGGCTGCTCAAGGCCAACAAGCTGAAGGTCAATCGCGACAGCGGCCGCGCCACAGCCTACAACACGATTCTGCGCTTCTACAACGTGCCGATTTTTTATACGCCGTATCTCAATTTTCCGATTGATGATCGGCGCCATACCGGCTTGCTGACGCCAACCGTGGGCTATTCCGGCAGTTCCGGCTTCGAGCTGGCCGCTCCAGTCTATCTGAACCTTGCCCCCAACTATGACGCAACCGTAACGCCTCGAATATTGGGGCAGCGCGGGCTGCAGATCGAAAGCGAGTTTCGCTATCTGAGCAGGCATCACCGCGGCATCATCGAGGCCGCAGGCTTGGCGCATGACCGCAAATACGGCAGCAGCCGCGGACTGGTGGACTATCGTCATGCCGGCAAGCTGAGCCAACATGTGGGGCTTACCGCCCGCTATGCAGCGGTAAGTGACGACGAATACTTTGAGGATCTCAGCCACGACATAGACAGAACCTCAGAGACGCACCTGCAGCGCAACCTGCATCTATACTACGAAAACACCGGCCTGTATTTCGGCATGCTGGCAGAAAGTTTTCAAAGCCTCGGCAGCAGCACGCCCTATCACCGCCTGCCGCAGCTGCGCATGGAGCTCGAATCCCCCACGGCGCCCTTCTACGTTGGTCTGGAGTCCGAATTTACCCGCTTTCAGAAAAATCGCGGCATCGACACCCAGCGCACCGACGTGCGCCCGCATCTGAATTGGACCATCGATCACGGCGGCTGGTATGCCAACAGCGAGGCCGCGCTGCGTTACACGCGTTACCACTTCAACGATCACCTCACCAACAGTCCGGCCACATCGATTGATCGCACGATACCGTCCTTCTCGCTTGGCGGCGGCCTGCGCCTGCTGCGCAGTTTCGGCAACGGCTGGCTGCAAACGCTGGAACCCCGCGTGCAATATCTGTACAAGGGTTACGAGGATCAAAGCGAGATCCCGCTATTTGACACCGGCGTGCCGGATTTGCATTTCAACCGGCTGTTTGCGCAACAGCGCTTCATCGGCTCCGACCGCATTGTCGATGTCAATCAACTGGCCCTGGGTGTCAGCTCGCGCCTGCTCGAACCGAACAGTGGCCGCACCGTGCTAAAATTCGATCTCGGTCGCATCCACGCATTCCATGAGCCGCGGGTGCAGCTGCCCGGCAATGCACAAACCGGCTTTCATGAGGGCAACTCGGATTATGTCGCGGGCGTGGAATATCGACCGACTCGCAATCTGCGCACCGGCATAATCGCCCAGTACAGCCCGTCCCGCAGCAAACTCAACCGCGCCTTCGCCCACATCGACTATCACAATGATGCCGGCTATCGCGTCAACCTCGCGTGGCGACGCTACGAAAACTTTCGCCCCGTGGGGGCGCGGGTCGAAGCCCTTGAGCAAACGACGGTCGGCCTCGCCTTGCCGCTGGGCGAACGCCTGGATTTCGTCGGCCGCTGGAACTATTCATTGGAAAAGAGTCAAAATGTTGGTACGGCGGCGGGCTTGGAATATCGCCCATCATGCTGCTGGGCGGCGCGTTTGTCGTGGCAACGCATCGTCGCCCATCGGGACGGCAGCTACGATAACGCGCTCATGTTCCAGTTCGTTCTGCGCGGCCTCTCCGCCATCGGCAGCAGCGCCCGCACCATCGAAGAAAGAAGCATTTTCAGTTACCTGGACAGCCGTCGCGGCGGCTTTTCTGCGACTCCCATACCCTAACCATCCGGCGTCTTCAATGTTCATGAAAAAGCGCTTGCCTACTCCGTTCCTATCTTGGTTGATCATGACTCTGCTGCTGCCGGCAACGGCACTGGCACAGCCGGTGGACGGCATCGCCGCCGTGGTCAACAACGACGTCATCCTGCTCAGTGAACTGTCCGGCGCCGTGCAACAGGCACGGGCGCAGCTGGGCGCGCGGGCCGACAACATCCCGGCGGATACGTTGCGTTCCAACACCCTGGATCAGCTCATCTTCTCGCGGCTGCAATTGCAGCGAGCCAGGGAGCTGGGGCTGGCTGCCAGCGAAGAGGAAATCAATGCACAGATTGCCCGCCTCGCGCAGCAGAATAAAATGGAAGTCGAACAATTCGCGCAGGCTCTGCAGGCTCAGGGCATGTCGCTGCAGGAGCTTGGCGAGCGTATTCGCGAAAACGTCCTGATTCAAAAAGTGCGCGAACAGGAGGTGATGAGCACGGTCCGGGTAACCGAAAATGACGTCACCGAGTTCCTGGCGAGTCGCTCTCTGCAAAACAAGAGCAATCGTGAATATCATCTGCGCCACATCCGTCTCGATCTGCCTCTCGGCGACAGCCCCGAGGCCGCGCGCCAGGTGCGCGAACGCCTGGAGGAAATCCGTAGCCAGGCCATGTCCGGCGCAGCCGGCTTTGCGCAGCTCGCCGCGGCCAACTCGGACCATGCAAGCGCCGCCAACGGCGGCGACATGGGCTGGATCAACAGTGCTGCGATGCCCCAGGTCTTTGTCGACAACATTTCCGGCCTGAGTCAAGGCGGGATCAGCCCGGTATTCCGCAGCGAAGGCGCATTTCACCTGCTCCAGCTACTCGGCTCACGCACCCCGCAGAGCCTGGCGGGCGGCGAAAAAGTCATGATCGACGAAGTCCGGGTCAGCCATATCCTGCTGCAGCCGAATGCCTTGCGCAATCAAGAGCGCACCCATGAACTGGCGTCGGATCTGCGCGCACGCATGGATGCGGGCGCCGACTTCGCCGAGCTGGCAAAAGAATATTCTGACGACAAGAACAGTGCTGAAGAAGGCGGCGACATTGGCTGGGTGCAACCAGAGACACTCGATCCACAAGCAACCTTCCGCATCGCGCAAATGCAACCCGGCGACATCAGCCCGGTACTGGAAACTGCCAACGGCTACGCCATCATCAAGGTGGTCGATCGACGCCAACTTGACAAAACCCGAGAAGCAATTCGCAATCATGCGCAGCAACTGATCGGCCAGCGCAAGGCCCAGGAAAAGGGCCGCCGCTGGCTGCAGGAACTGCGCGCCGAAGCCTACATCGACATCCGCCTTGATGGCTATCAACCCGTCGGCGGCTAGTCCGGTTGTACGCCTGGCGCAGACGCCCGGCGGGCCGACCGACATCGGACCGGATCTCGCCATCCACATCGCGCAGCCCTGCGAGCTGGTCGCCATGGCCGATCCGCCATGCTGCTGCAGGTACGTGCCGGATTGCTGGGCATCGAGTTGCAGCTGGTCGCCCATGACGCGCCGGCCATTGCCGCGGCGCAGGATCTGGCGGCCGGCAGCCATGACCCATTGCCGGCCGATACGCTGTTCATGCCACGCCGCTTGCAGCAGGCAGATGCCGTGCTGGCGATGTATCACGATCAGGGCCTGCCAGTGATCAAGCACATTGTTTTGGCCGCGCGGTCAACATCACGCTGAGGCTGCCCATGATTTGCATACCAGTTGATCGCGGCATGACGTTGAATCGGATGGCCGCTGCCAGTACTGACAACGGCAGCCTGCAGGCCGCGATCAACACGGCTCTGACCATGATTGCTCACAGCCATGGCACGTAAGCGTTTTGGCCAGCATTTTCTACATGAACAGGGGGTTATCCAGCGCATGCTGGCTTTACTCGCTGCCAAGGCGGGCGATGCATTCGTCGAAATTGGTCCCGGCCAGGGTGCGCTCACATATCCGCTGTGCGCTGCGATACATGAACTGACCGTAATCGAAATCGATCGCGACCTGGCGGCGCGGCTGCGCAGCACCGCCCCGCCTGGGCTCACGGTCATGGCCGCCGATGCACTCAAGGTCGATTATGCTGCGCTCGCGGCACAAGCCGGTCAGCCGCTGCGCCTGGTCGGCAACCTACCCTACAATATTTCCTCGCCCCTGCTGTTTGCGCTGCTTGCGGTTCCGGAGGCCATTCACGACATGCACTTCATGCTGCAAAAGGAAGTGGTCGAGCGCATGACGGCTGGCCCTGGCAGCCGTACTTACGGCCGCCTGAGTGTGGCCGTGGCCGCGCGCGCCACGGCCACGCATCTGTTCAATGTCGGCCCCGGCGCCTTCGTGCCGCCACCCAGGGTCATGTCCGCGGTGGTGCGCGTCGAGCCGACGCCGCCAGCGTTTTCAATCCACGACTGGCATGTCTTCGATCACCTGGTCACGGCTGCCTTCTCCAAGCGCCGCAAGACCCTGCGCAACGCTTTGTCCGGCTGGCTGTCGGCCACTGCCATCAGCGCCGCCGGCATTGATCCTGGGCTGCGCCCGGAACAGATCACGCCGGCCCAGTTCGCGCTGCTCGCCAATCTGGTGGCCGGGCCACAGCAAACCTGAAACGCGCCAGTGGGCGCTCCGGCAACAGCACGAATCAGCAACACAATTCGGCGGCGCTGGCATAATGGCCGCTGTTGTTCAGCTTCATGTCTTGTATGCATATGCCGAATAGTGCGCCGGCCTGGCATTTTTTTGTTCCTAAATTATTCACTGTATTGCGCCGCGGCTATGGCCTGAAGCAGCTGCAAGGGGATTTGCTGGCCGGCCTGACGGTGGCGATTGTGGCCCTGCCTTTGTCGATGGCGCTCGCCATCGCCTCCGGCGCCTCACCGGCCGTAGGCCTGCACACGGCGATCGTGGCCGGCTTTCTCATTTCCTTCCTGGGTGGCTCGCGGGTGCAGATCGGCGGCCCCACCGCCGCCTTCATCCCGGTCGTCTTCGGCGTGATTGCAGACTTTGGTTACGACGGGTTGCTGATCGCCACGCTGCTTGCCGCGGCCATGCTCATCCTGGCCGGGCTGCTGCGCCTTGGCTCACTGGTCAAGTACATGCCGCAGCCGGTGATAACGGGCTTTACCGCTGGTATTGCCGTAAGTATTTTCAGCAGCCAGATCAAGGATTTGTTCGGACTCAACATCACTGATCTACCAGCCGATTTCTTCGCCCGCTGGCAGGCTTATTTCGGTCATCTCGACACCATTAATCCGGCCGCCACGGGGCTGGCGCTGGCCACGCTGGCGCTGCTGATCGTATTGCGCGTCTACCGGCCGCGCTGGCCGGCTTTTCTGATCGCCGTAGTGGCCGCCACTGTCGCCGCACTGCTGCTCAAATTGCCGGTGGATACCATTATTTCCGAATTCGGCCCGATCCCGCGCGAACTGCCGGCGCCGCACCTGCCGGAGTTCGAGCTTGCCCAGATTCCCGCGCTGCTGCCAAGCGCCTTTACGATTGCCTTTCTGGCCGGGGTCGAATCACTGCTCTCGGCTGTGGTCTCCGACGGCATGATCGACGGCCGGCATCGCTCCAACTGCGAACTGGTGGCCCAAGGTGTCGCCAGCGGCGCCTCGGCGCTGGTAGGCGGACTGCCTGCAACCGGTGCCATCGTGCGCACCGCGACCGGCGTGCGCGCCGGCGCCCGTTCACCAGTGGCCGGCATGTCCCATGCCATCTTCATTCTGATTTTCGTGGTACTGGCGGCGCCGCTGGCCAATCAGGTGCCGTTACCAGCGATGGCGGCGCTGTTGCTCATGGTGGCCTGGAACATGAGCGAAATCGAACGCATTCGCCAACTCATGCGCTCGCCATTCGGCGATCGCCTGGTGCTGGTGGTGACGTTCGTGCTCACGGTGACGGTGGACTTGACCATCGCCATTCAGGTCGGGGTCGTGCTGGCCGCCTTCCTGTTCATGCATCGCATGAGTGGCATCGTGGCGGTGGAATCCAACATGGAATTGTTCGAAGATGAATACGACGACATGGCGCAGCCGCTGGCCGTGGATCAACCCTCGCTGCTGCCGAACGACGTCGCGGTATATCGCGTCTCGGGGCCGCTGTTCTTTGCCGTGGCCAATCGCATCGACGACGTACTGCGAGCCTTTGGCCAGCCACCGCGCGTCTTCATCCTGCGTCTGCGCCGGGTGCCGATGATCGACGCTTCCGCTGCCACGGCCATCGGCAATCTGGTAAGTCGCTGCCGCCGGCAAGGGATTACGCTGATCTTCACCGGTCTGCAAAGACAACCGGCCGCCATTTTGCGCGACATGGGTGTCACGGCGGATGACACGACGCTGTTTTTTGCCGGCGATTTCACGCAAGCACTGGCGCTGTCGGGCAAGCCCGGGCAGCCCGTACAGGGCTGATAGGCGGCCGCGGTTGCCTGGCCTCATGTCCGCCGAGATGGCGCAGTCATCGCTGATCCGTAGCAGACGATCCTGCTCGGGGCGCGGCACGGCCACCACGTTTATCACAGTTTTGTCGGCACAAGATCGGATCATGCATCGATGCACACAAAAAAACGGGGCCCGAACAGGCCCCGTTGCAAATAGTGAAGATCGTGCCTTGATGCAACGTTATCGCTACATTAGCCCTGTACTTCGATTCGTCGCGGCTGACTGGCGGCCTTCTTGCGAATCGCCAGTTTCAGCACGCCTTGTTCGGCGCGGGCTTCGATGTTGTCGCCATCAGCCGAGTCAGGCAGCGTGAAGCGACGCTCGAAGCGTCCGTAAAAGCGCTCCACATGACGCAAGGAACCATCATCCTCGTCATTGTTGTCACGCCGTTCGCCGGCCAGCCTCAGTACGCCTTTGTCGAGCGTGACTTCAATGTCCTTTGGCTCGATGCCGGGCACTTCGGCCTCGATGTAATAAGCGTCTTCCGTTTCGCGGACATTCACCGCCGGTGACCATTGGCCCCGTGACAGCGCCGGGAAGTCTTCTGTATTGCGCATGAACATGCGATTGATTTCGTTGTTGAACTGCTGCAACAAGCTGCTTGGTTGATAACGTACCAATGCCATTGGATTACCTCCTTGAATCATCCAACTAGTCTGCCTTGATTATGGGTACGGTTAGTCAAGTTTCAACAGTTATTCAACTATCAATTCGTTGCTTTCGGCGTCCTGCCATACATGTGATGCAGCGGCACTGCCTGCAACCGTTAGTCAGCCACCCTGCAGCACATGCTTGAGCACCACGGCCTGGTTGTGCTCTTCGTCCTTGGCTGCAAACACCAGCGTCAAGCGCCCGACATCCTGATAAACGGAGCGCAGATTGTCCATGGCTTCGGCATGATCATCATCTTCCAGCTCTGCGCGGTAGCGCTTGCTGAACTCGTCCCATTTATCGGGATCATGGCCAAACCATTTGCGCAATTCGGTGCTTGGCGCCACATCTTTCAGCCAGTCATCCAGCCGCGCCTTTTCCTTGCTCACACCTCTGGGCCAGACGCGATCCACCAAGATGCGCGTGCCGTCATTGTCGGCGGCATCGTCGTAGGCGCGCTTCAAACGAATTTCTGCTCCGCTCATGATTGTTTTCCTCAAATGCAAGCTTTGTGCCTTCAGCTTACACCCTTGGTCGACCAACAAGCGAACTGAAAAGCAGGTGTTTTTACTCGAAACACCTGCCGCGGCGCCTATCTCATGTACATGCCACCATTCACCGACAGATTCGAGCCAGTGATGTAATCGGCCGCTTCATCAACCAGAAACATGACCGCCCGGGCAATATCCACCGGTTGGCCGAAGCGTCCAACCGGAATGCCTTCCTTGATCCGATCGCGAATATGCTCCGGCACGGCTTTGATCATGGGGCTGTCGATATAGCCTGGCGATATGGTGTTGACGGTAATGCCCTTGGCGGCCACTTCACGTGCCAGCGCCATGGTGAAGCCATGAATGCCCGCCTTGGCGGCCGAATAATTGGTCTGCCCGAACTGCCCCGTCTGGCCATTGACCGAGGAAATGTTGACGATGCGGCCATAGCCGCGCTCGAGCATGCCTTCGATCACGTTGCGCGTAGTGTTGAACACGCTGTCGAGGTCGGAACTCAACACCGCGCGCCAGTGCTCCCAGTCCATGCGTTTGAGCGGCGCGTCGCGGGTGATGCCGGCAGCATTGATGAGAATATCCACCGTTACGCCATCATCATACAGCGATTGCAGCATTTCTTCGGTGGCCTGGAAATCGGCCAGGTCACAGGCCGCGTAGAACACCTGCCCGCCATCGGCCTGGCGCTCTCTCTGCCAAGCCTGCGCGCGATCCTGCTCTTCCGGGTGGCAGACTGCAATCACGCGCGCGCCGGCCGTCTGCAGTCGTTTGCATATCTCAGTGCCAATGGTGCCGATGCCGCCGGTAACCAATGCGGTTTTATCGTGCATGTCATGCTCCCTGATTAATAGTATTAAAGAGTGCCTGCGTCGGCACGAATAATAATCCGGTCGCATTCTACACCACCCTCGGGCTTTCCCCAGGGCAAAATATGCGATCACAAGGGGATGACGCCGCCAACACCGCTGCCCCAGCGCAAATATGAGCAGTGTGCGTGGCCTCATGGCAACCTGCCTGGCCTGTCTGACCAGGGCGGCGAATCACATGGCTCGCTCGGCTTGCGGATAACTGCCACGGCCGAACGGCGCCGACGGCCCGCCTCTGGCAATGGATCGGTGCCGATGCAGCAGATAGATCAGCACCAGCAACACGATCCCCGGAATGTCGCTCGTCAAGCCCGGCTTGATCATGAGCAGCGCGCAAGCCATGACCAGCACGCGTTCATACCAGCGCAAATGGCTGACCATATAGCCCTGGATGGCAGTGACGAAGGCGAGCATGCCGATACAGGCAGTGAAGATGACCCACAGGCCGTTGTACCAACTGCCGACATCGATCAGCAGCAGCACCGGGTTGAAGAAGAACATGAACGGCAGGATGGCGGTGCGCAGGTCATAGGTGAAACCCTGGATGCCCGTTCGCACGGGGTCGGCACGCGATATGGCTGCCGCGGCATAGGCCGCAAGCCCGACCGGCGGCGTGTCGTCGGCGAGGATGCCGAAGTAAAACACGAACAGGTGGATGGCCACCAGCGGCACTTCCAGCCCCGTGCCTGCGGCCAGTCGGGCAATGACCGGTGCCACCAGCGCGGCCATGACGATGTAATTGGCCGTGGTCGGCAGGCCCATGCCCAGGATCAGGGACGTGATGGCCGACAGGATCAGCACCAGCCAGATGTTGCCCATGGAAATGGTGCCGATGATCTGAGTCAGGCCGAAACCGAGGTTGGTCATCGTGACCATGCCGACGATGATGCCGGCGGCAGCAGTTGCCACGGCAATCACGGTCATGTTGCGCGCACCCAGCTCGAAGCCCTCGAAGACGTCGATGAAGCCTTTTTTGAGGCCGCCGACAAAGCCGCGCTCGCTGCGCAAGCCGCGCCAGATTTCCTGCACGAAAATCAATGCGATCAGCGCAAACGTGGCATTCAGGGCGCTGCGCTCAGGCGTATGCTGCACCCACATGAGCTCGTACAGCAGGAACAGGACCGGAATCAGGTAATGCACACCCTTGATGAAGGTGGGCCAGAACGGTGGCAACTCGGACTTGGGCAAGCCCTGCAGCTCCAGCTTGAGCGCTTCCACGTGCACGGTGGCCAGCAGGCCAAGATAAGTGAGCAGGGCCGGCACGATGGCGTAAATCACGATCTGGGAGTAGGGAATATTCAGAAACGTGGCCATGATGAAGGCTGCGGCGCCCATGATCGGCGGCATCAACTGACCGTTGACCGAGGCCGCGCATTCGACCGCGCCGGCCTTGACAGCGGGAAAGCCGACTCGTTTCATCAGTGGAATCGTGAACGTGCCGGTGGTGACGGTGTTCGCCGTGGACGAGCCGGACACGATGCCGGTGAGCATGCTGGCGACGACCGCGGCCTTGGCCGGCCCGCCGCGATAGGCACCCAGCCCACTGTAGGCCAGATCGACGAAATACTGGCCCGCGCCAGCTCTGTCCAGCAGGGCGCCAAACAGCACGAATAAAAAGACAAACGTGGCGGAAACCTGGACCGGCGTGCCCCAAATCCCTTCGGAGGTGATGTACAGCTGCTGGATGATTTGCTTCCAGCTATAGCCATTGTGCAGATAAAGCACATCCGGCGGCGTCACGGGGATAACACCCGCCGGCCCCATCAGGCCGTACAGCACCACCAGCCCGGCAATCACCGGCAAGGCATAACCAACCATGCGAATGGCTGCAATGGCGAGCACGACGATGAGTATGCTGCCCATCCAGACATCGCGTGTAATCGGCAGGCCACCTTGAACGGCCACCAAGTTGTAGTAATTAAAATAGATATACAGCGCAGTACAGCTACCAGCCAGCGCCAGCAGCCAATCATACCAGGGGATGTATTCAGTGGGCCCGTTCTTGCGTGGGAAGGCAAGAAACGCCAGGCCAAAACCAAAAGCCAGATGAATGGCGCCCAATTTCTGCGGATTCAGGCCGCCAGTATAAATTGCATAAACTTGAAATATGCTCCAGCTTATCGCAAGCAGCACCAACAGCCAGCGCAATACGCGCCAACGCGGATTGCGGGCGCCGAACTCTGCGGCTTCTACGATTTCCTGGGCTTCTTTATCGCGAGCTGTGCTGGCGCCGTCCGCATCTTCTGCTGTCATGCCACTTGCCCCTGTCTCAGCCGTTCCGGGCCTTGTAATGCGGAGGGGCAGGCTCCGTGGCCCGCCCGCTCCGGTTTATACAAAGGGTTCACGCCTTGTCGCCAAGGCGAGCGCTGCCATTCTAGGCAGACGGCTGCAGGTCGTCCGGCACCTCAACACCCTGCTCTTCATAGAACTTGACCGCACCCGGATGCAGCGGAATCGACATGCCGTTCAGCGCGTCCTCCACCTTGAAATACTTCTTCAGATTCGGGTTCTGCACATCCTCGTAAAACGTGTCCAGATTATCGTCCCAGACCGTCTTCATGAACGTATAGACGTCATCTTCGGTCATGTCGGCCGATACCGCCAGCATGGCCTGCAGGGTAATCGTCTGCTCGTCGTCGTTGACATCCGGGTAGGTGCCGCCGGGGATGGTGAATTCGGTGTAGAACGAATACTCGTCGGTCAGGTCGGCGAGTTTGTCATCATCAATCGAGAGAATGGTGATGGGTGCGGTTTGCGCGGCTTCGACAATCGCCGACGAACCCAAGCCCACGGTATAGAACATGGCGTCGATGCGATCATCGCGCAGCAGATTGACGGCGTCGCCGGAGCTGCCGCGCACCGTCGACTTGAGATCATCGAAGCTGATGTCGTAAGCGGCCAGGATGTTGTGCGCATCGGCCTCGGTGCCCGAGCCCACATCGCCGACATAGACGCGCTTGCCGGCCAGATCGCCAATGCCTTCTATCTCTGAATCCGTGCGTGCCAGAATATGAATCTGCTCTGGATACAGCGAAGCCATGCCGCGCAGGTTCTCGACCGGCTTGCCTTCAAACGCCTCGACACCTTCACCCTCGAGCGCGTAGTGGGCGATGTTGTTCTGCACAATGCCCATTTGCAGCGAGCCTTCGCCTATGGCGTTGGCATTGAATACCGACGCGCCGGTGGAACGGGCGTTGGCACGCATGTCGGCGTCTGATTCGTTGATGATTTTGGCAATGCCGACCGCCGTCGGGTAGTACAGGCCGGACGTGGAGCCGGAACCAATGGTGACGAATGTCGGCGCGGCCAAGACCATGGACGACAATGCCATGCCGGCCACGGCAACAAGCAGGCGTTTTGCGATTTTCATGCTCATCTTCTTGATCTCCTCAATTTATTGAAAGCTTAAGGGGCTGCTGAAAAACCCGCCAAATCTATTGCAGGTACTTGGGAATAAATGCCCCTTTTCAGCAATCTGGTTATTTTTTGTCCAAATTCGGGTGATTTTTCGCTAAAA
>DATGUT010000255.1:0-7615 GCA_035301185.1 Salinisphaeraceae bacterium | reverse complement strand
CTGTGTCATGGCCTGTCTGGATCCTGCCAGTCGCGATAAGGATGCATCGCCAAGGCGTGATTGTAATAGCTTTGCTCGTGGGTGACCTCGCGCCCGAGCCAGGCGGGCCGCGCGAATGCCTCGTCCACAGCGGCGAGCTCGATTTCGGCCACCACCAGGCCAGCGTTGGCGCCGGCGAATACGTCGATCTCCCAGACATGGTCGCCATGGGCGACGCGGTGGCGGGTCTTCTCCACCGGCCGGCCGATGCACAGCGCCGTCAGCATGGCACGCGCATCGGCGAGTGCAATGGGATATTCATATTCCATGCGTTCGGCGCCGATCACGGCGGCCTTGATGTTGAGATTGGCCTGTTCCCCTTCGATGCGCACGCGCACGGACGACGGCGCCCCTTCGGGGCAGAGATAACCCTGCACGTAGGCGCATCCAGGTCCGGCGGCAGCGCGCCAGCCGCCGTCCTGCACCAGGAACTTGCGTTCGATTTCCACCGCCATGGCATTCAGCTCCGCTCGAACACGGCCATCGACTCGACATGCGCGGTGTGCGGAAACATGTCCATCACTCCCGCATGGGTCAGGCGATAGCCGTATTGATGCACCAGCATGCCGGCATCACGCGCCAGCGTCGCCGGGTGGCAGGAACAATACACGATGCGCCGCGGCTTGCGCGCGGCGACCAGCGGCAAGATCTCGGCCGCGCCGCTGCGCGGTGGATCGAGCAATACCACATCGAAACCACAATGCAGCCAGGGGGCGTGCGGATCAGGCCGGAACAGATCGGCCACATGGGCTTCGATGTTGGCAAGGCCATTGGCGCGCGCATTGGCGCCGGCGCGCGCGACCAGCTCCGCCGCGCCTTCGACCGTGATCACGCGCCGCGCATGCCGCGCCAGCGGCAGCGAGAAATTGCCCAGCCCGGCGAACAGCTCGAGCACGGTCTCGGCGCGGCCCGCGGCCAGCATTTGCAGCGCCTGGTCCACCATCAGGCGGTTGATGCCGGCATGAATCTGGACGAAATCATGCGGCTCGAAATACAGGCGCACGGCGTGCGCCGGCAAGTCGTAATACAGCGCCGGCGCCTTTGCCGACAATGGCGTAATGGTGCTTTCGTTGCCCGGCTGCAGATAAATGACGAACCCATGTTCCTCGGCAAACACTTGCAGCGCCGCGCGATCCGCCGCATCCGGCTCGGCCAGCACGCGAAATACGAGCGCCGTGGCATTGTCGCCGGCGGCGACCTCGATCTGCGGCACCTGCGTCTTGATGCTGAGGCCGTCGATCAAGCGCGCCAAATCGGTCAGGCGCGTGCCGACCTGCTCGACCAGCACTTCGCAGCGCTCAAGCACCGCGATGTAGGGCGCGCCGCGCTCGCGAAAACCAACCAATGTGCCGCCCTTCTTCGGCACGTGCTTGACTCCGAGCCGCGCCCGACGCCGATAATGCCAGCGCGCAGCGGCAAGCGGCGCGAGCAGTTCGGCCGGCGCCACGTGGCCGACTCGCTGCAGGGCCTGCAGCAACTGCTCCTGCTTGAAGGCAAGCTGGGCTTCCGCCTGCAGGTGCTGCAGCGCACAGCCGCCGCAAACGCCAAAATGCGCGCAACCCGGCGTGACTCGCTCTGGCGAGGCGGAGAACAGCGTTTCCAGCCGAGCCTCGTCATAATTGCGCTTGCGCCGCGTGGGCCGGTACAGCACCTGCTCGCCGGGCAGTGCATCGGCGACGAATACGGCCTTGCCATCGACATGGGCCACACCGGCAGCGTTGCTGGCCAGATCGTCGATCCGCGCCAGATTGCGCGGCGCCGGTTTGCGCCGGCTGCGCCTACGCGTCACGAATCCACTCCCGGCCAGGCGCCATCAGCCGTACACGCCGGTGGACAGATAGCGATCGCCACGATCGCAAATGATCATGCCGATGGTGGCATCCTCGACTTCTGCCGCCAGGCGCAGGGCCGCGCACACGCTGCCGCCGGAGGACGGCCCGGCAAAAATGCCCTCTTCGCGCGCCAACCGGCGCATGGTGTCTTCGGCCTCATCGGCCTCGATCTCGATGATGCGATCGATGCGCTCGGGCTCGAAGATCTGCGGCAGGTATTCCTCGGGCCAGCGACGAATGCCGGGAATGCGGGATTCGCCCGCTGGCTGCACGCCAATGATCTGGATGTCCGGATTGATTTCCTTGAGATAACGCGAGCAGCCCATGATGGTGCCGGTGGTGCCCATGGTGGCGACGAAATGGGTCAATCGCTTGCCGCTGCCCTGCCACAGCTCCGGTCCGGTGGTCTCGTAGTGAGCGCGCGGATTGTCCGGGTTGGAGAACTGATCGAGCATGAAGCCCTCGCCATTCGCCGCCATGTCAGCGGCCATGTCGCGCGCGCCTTCCATGCCGCCCTGCTCCTGGGTCACGGAAATGATTTCCGCGCCATAGGCACGCATCGCGGCGCGGCGCTCGGCGCTGGCCGTGTCCGGCATCAGCAGGCGCATGTTATAGCCCTGCATGGCGGCCACCATGGCCAGGGCGATGCCGGTGTTGCCGCTGGTCGGCTCGATCAGCGTGTCGCCGGGCTTGATGTCGCCGCGTTCGGCCGCGCGCCGGATCATGCTGTAGGCGGGCCGGTCCTTGACCGAGCCGGCCGGGTTGTTGCCCTCCAGCTTGGCCAGCAGCGTATTGCCACGACCCTGGCCCAGGCGCTGCAGGTGTGCCAACGGCGTTTGGCCGATGAATTGTTCCGCGGTCGGGTAGTTCATGGTTCTCCCAGGTTGTGTGTCCAGAGTATGCGGCGCGCGTGCGCGGCATGCGGCTGAGCGCGTGTCAGTCTTGCTTTATTCACTGCCACAGCGCGGACTTCAACCGGCCATATTGTGCACGAAGCTCGCTACCGCCAGCAGCACCAGGAATGCCAGCAATCGGCTGACGATGACCATGAGCAGCACATCGGGCCAAATGGGAGCGTTCGTGAAGTACCGCAATAAATAAAACAACACCACGAGCGACAGCAGCCAGCCCACGAATGGTATCAGCGCCACGACCGCGGCAGCAGCGACGGCATACAAGGCTTCCCGGAACGCCAGTTGCACCCGGGTTGCCTTGGCCGCCAACAGCAGCGCGACACCGCCGAACACCAGATCCAGGACAAACATGACGATGGCCATCGAATCGCTCCCATTCACTCGTTGTTGTTATTTGATTTCTTGGCGGGCGGCGTCCATGGCGGCCCGCATTTCGCGCACGGCCGCGTCCAGGCCGACAAACAGCGCCCGGGCGACGATCGCATGGCCGATGTTGAGCTCCGATACTTCGCGCAGGGCGGCGATGGGGGCGACATTGGCCGTGGTCAGGCCGTGGCCGGCATGGACTTCCATTTTCAGCGCCCTGGCCTGGCTCGCGGCCTGCGCCAGGCGCTGCAATTCGGCCATGCGCATGGCCTCGTCCGCGGCCTGCGCATAGCGCCCGGTGTGCAGCTCGATATAGCGGGCGCCATTTGCGGCCGCGGCCTCGATCTGTGCCGGTTCCGGATCAATGAACAAGGCGGTGCGAATACCGACCTTGCCCAAACGGGTGATGGCCGCGGCAATGGCCGGCGCCTGCGCGGCCACGTCGAGGCCGCCTTCCGTGGTCAGCTCTGCACGGCGCTCGGGCACGAGACAGGCGTTGGTCGGTTCCATGTATTCGGCAATGGCCAGCATTTCGTCGGATAGCGCAATTTCCAGGTTGACCGGTGTCTGCGCCAGGTTGGCCAGCGCGATCAAGTCGGCCTCCTGAATATGGCGGCGATCGATGCGCAAATGCACGGTAATGCCGTCGGCACCGGCCGCCATGGCACCGCGCGCCGCCTCGATCACATCGGGATAAGTGGTGCCGCGCACCTGGCGCAGCGTGGCCACATGATCAATGTTGACGCCGAGGCGCAGGTGCGACAGCGTGGAGGCGGCAGGTGCAAACATGGTGACTCTATCCGGGCAGTGAAGCAGGAGTGAATTGTCGCATGGCGCGCATGGTCTGCAAGGTTTTCAGCGGCCGGCCGTCCAATTGCTGCGCAATGACGGCGCCGAGCAGGGTGCGCGCGGCGTGAATATCGCGGCGGCTGGTAAAGCGCCCTGCGGCCAGTCCCAGCAATGCGGAGCCCGGCACCGCGATCGCGTCGGCCGTGGCCGGCCCCACATGCAGGCCGTGCACCGGATGCCAGGCATACAGGGCGCCCGCCCTGATGGGACGGCCGCTGTCAGGCTCGTTGGTCAGCGCCAAGCCATAACCGATGGCCGCCAGCAGATCGCGCTCGAAGAAGCGCAGCGCGATCACCGCCGGCGCGGCTGCCGCCAGCGCCTGCAGCAAGGCGAGCAGGCTGGCGTGGATTTCGGGGTGCGGATCTTCGCGCGCGGTGAGGCGCAGGGTCAGTTCAGCGGCGTAGAACGCCCCCCACAGCCGATTGCCCGTGAGTGCAAACTGCTGCTCGGCTTCGACGGCGCTGAGGTTGAACAACTCGCCGCGCCCGGACCAGGATAGACGCACCGCAGCCAGCGGCTCCAGCAGGCCACGCCAGCGGGCGCCGGCCCGGCGGGCGCCACGCGCGATGAGCCCGACCCGGCCATGCTCGCGGCTGAAGGCATCCACCACGAAGCTGGTTTCGCGCCAGGCGCGACGATGCAGAACAATGGCGGGCGCCAGCTGGACTCGCATCGCGCTGGCTGCTCAGTAGCCGAAGCCACGCACGCTGGATTCGTCGTCGATCCAGTTGGCGCGCACCTTGACCCACAGGCGCAGGTCCAGACGCAGGTCGAGTCGCCGCACCAGTTCGAGGCGCGCCGAGCGACCGACTTTCTTCAGCATCTGGCCGCCACGGCCGATGACGATGGCCTTGTGATTCTCGCGCGCCACCCAGATGCAGGCATGCACCACGGTCTGATCGTCTTCGGTGGCGAACGACTCGATTTCGATGGCAATCGAATAAGGCAGCTCCTGCTGCAAATGCAGCATCAGCTTTTCGCGCACCGTCTCGGCGATCAGGAAACGCAGGTTGCGATCGGTGTATTCGTCTTCCGGAAACAGGAATGGGCCCTCGGGCATGCGCGAGGCCATCTCCACGCGCAGGGCATCGAGATTGTGTCGGCGGCGCGCGGACAGAGGCACCACGAACGTGAACTCGTGCTCGCTCGTGACTTGCTGGATGAACGGCAACACCCTGTTTTTATTGTCGAGGCGATCGGTCTTGTTGACTACCAGCGCCACTGGTGCGCCAGCGCGGCGGATACGCCCCAGCGCGCGCTCATCATCACCTTGCCAGCGCCCGGCTTCAACCACGAACAGGATCAGGTCGATGCCGGTCAGGCTGGCAAGTGCGGTTTCGTTCATGGCCCGATTGAGGGCGCTGGTGCTTTTCGCATGCATGCCCGGCGTGTCCACCAACGCGATTTGCACCTGATTCTGGGTCACGATGCCGATGATGCGATGGCGCGTGGTCTGTGGCTTCGGTGTGACGATGCTGACCTTTTCCCCGACCAGGGCGTTGACCAGAGTCGATTTGCCCACGTTGGGCCGCCCGGCCACTGCGACCATGCCGGCACGGGTCGGATTGGTCGTCATGGTACCTCCATCGTCAGCTGCGCCAGCAGGTTGCGCGCGGCCGCCTGTTCGGCCTTGCGCCGGCCCGAACCTTCGCCGGTGGATGTTTCCGCGCCATCGGGCAGGCGGCAGGCGGCGACAAAATGCTGCGCATGGTCGGCACCGCTGCGGCTCACGAGTTGATATTGCGGCAAGGCACGACCGCGTGCCTGCAGCCATTCCTGCAACCGCGTCTTCGGGTCCTTGATCTCGTCCGGGTCGGGCAAATGAGCCAGCCGTTCGGCAAACAAGGCCAGGATAACGGCGCGCGCGGGGCCGAAACCGCCCTCACGATAAACCGCGCCCAGCAGGGCTTCGAGCGTGTCTGCAAGAATGGAATCGCGCCGACCGCTGCCATTGCGCTTTTCCCCTGGCCCCAGCACCAACAGCGCAGACAATTCCAGCTGCCGGGCCACGGCTGCCAGTGTGCGCTCGCACACCAGCGCCGCGCGCAAGCGCGACAAATCACCCTCGGGTGCCTGCGGGCAATGTTCGAACAAGGCCATGGAGATCACGCAGCTGAGGACGCTGTCGCCGAGAAATTCCAGCCTTTCATTATGATCCGCGCAGGCACTGCGATGCGTCAACGCGCGCCGCAACAAGGTCTTGTCGGCAAAACTGTAACCGAGTTGCTGCTGCAGCCGTTGTTGCGCCACCGCGCTGTTGATTGGCGTATCGCTCATGACCTGCCACCTGCAGCCATCGTACCAATCTGCAGTATCGAGTCTACTCTGTTGGCGACCAACATGGGCATATGCTAATCGATGCCTTGGCCAATCCGCGACCAGCGAATGCCGAGCGGGTCGTAATCAATGCTGAGCCAGGTCATGAATGCCTTGCCGACCAGGTTTTCCTCCGGCACAAACCCCCAGACGCGGGAATCGGCGCTGTTGTCTCGATTGTCGCCGAGGACAAAGTAATGGTCTGCGGGCACCTTGACCGGCGCCTGCTGCGGATTGAAGCGCTCGGCCGTATCCAGAACCGGGTGTCTGTGTCCGCTTGGCAGAGTTTCGTACAGCAGTTCCGCCACGCCTTGGCGCGGCGCCCCATCGCCGGTATACGGTCCGGCGGATTCAACCGGCACCAGCTCGCCATTGATGTATAGATTATGGCCCACATAAGCCACGATGTCCCCCGGCAGGCCGACAATGCGCTTGATGTAATCCACGTGCGGATCCTGCGGATAGCGAAACACCACCACATCGCCGCGCTCCGGCTCGCCCAGGTCGAGGAAACGGGTATGCAGCACTGGCAGACGCAGACCGTAGCTGAATTTGTTGACCAAGATGAAGTCGCCCACCAACAGGGTTGGCACCATGGAGCGTGACGGAATGCGGAATGGTTCGACCACGAACGCGCGCAGCAGCAATACGGCCAGCAACACGGGAAAAAAGGAGTGGGCAAAATCCACCAGCCAGTTGGGCCCGCGACCCTTGTCGCGGCGCTTGGACCAGACCCATTTTTCCAGCGCCCACAAAATACCGGTCAGCAGCGCGGCCAGCGTCAGCCAGGCTTCGAAATCCACAAATATATTGCTCATGGGCTCTTGTCGGCAGTTGTTCTAATCGGAGTCATTGGTGCTGAGCACGGCAAGAAAAGCCTCTTGCGGAATTTCAACCTTGCCCACCTGTTTCATGCGCTTCTTGCCCGCCTTTTGTTTTTCCAGCAGCTTGCGCTTGCGGCTGACATCGCCGCCATAACATTTGGCCGTTACATTCTTGCGCAACGCCTTGACGGTGCTGCGCGCGACAATGCGATTGCCGACGGCGGCCTGGATAGCGACATCAAACATTTGTCGCGGCACGATCGTGCGCAGCTTGTCGACCAGCGCCTTGCCGCGTTCATGGGCGTTGTCACGATGCACGATATGCGCCAGCGCATCAACCGGCTCACTGTTGATGAGCACTTCCATGCGCACCAGGTCGGCAGTCTGAAAGCGGGCGAAATCGTATTCGAACGAGGCGAAGCCACGAGATACCGACTTGAGGCGATCAAAGAAATCCAGCACCACTTCCGACAGC
>DATGUT010000254.1:0-8411 GCA_035301185.1 Salinisphaeraceae bacterium | reverse complement strand
ATCACCGTGGCCAGCGCACGCTGGATGTCCTGCAGCTGTGCTGCGGCTTTCTGCTCCGGCTGGCGCAGTTCGGCCAGCAATTCCTGCTTGGCATGTAAATGTTTCATGGTTCTTGTTATCGATGGCGGCGGCAACTGTCGATTGTCTGCGGCATCATGTTCCGATTGTCGTCTCGTGCGGCTTATAGCGTCGCCTGCTCAAGCTTATCAGGTTCCCGCGCCGGCGCCGTGCTGTACCGAATCAATGCATTATGCAGCCTTTCTTGCACGCATATTGGGCGCGCTGATCTGCTATAGTCGAGCCACGACATGGGGTGTCTGCTCAGGCGCCGGCCAGCCGGAGCATGAGCAGGCTGAGAACACACCCATCGAACCTGATCTGGATAACTCTAGCGAAGGGATTGTCATGCCTGATCCTGACCTGTCTGTTGCTTCCTCCTACCTGCCTGCGCGCGAGCCGTTGTTTGGCAACGCTGCCCATATGCTCCGGCGCCAAGATGCGCCTGCGACGCGCAAATGCTGATGGCCGGGTTCAGCACCACGCCGAACCAGCGGCACAGGGAATCGCGCCCGCCAATCACCCTGTCGATCGCCGGCACCGATCCCAGTGGTGGCGCCGGCATCCACGCTGATCTGAAAACCTTTACCGCCCACGCCACCATGGGCACGACGGTGATCACCGCGCTGGTGGCGCAGAACACTCATGGTGTGTCCAGGGTGCATCCGATCGCGGCTGATTTCGTGCAGGCGCAGTTTGCCAGCGTGCTCGAGGACTTGCCGGTGGATGCCACGAAATCGGGCATGCTGGGCTCGCGCGAGCTGGTGCAGCTGGTGGTGCGGTGTCGCAACAGCCATGACTTCGGCTTTTACACCGTGGACCCGGTCATGGTGTCCGCGTCCGGTCATCGCCTGCTGGACGTGGATGCGTTGCAGGCGGTGCGCACAGAGCTGCTGCCGGTCGCCGATCTCATCACCCCCAATTTGCCCGAGGCCGCGCTTTTGCTGGGCGACGACGTGCCCGAGGCCAGCTCGGTGGACGAAATGCACAACCAGGCGCAGGCATTGCTCGAGCGCGGTGCCCGGGCCGTGCTGCTCAAGGGTGGCCACGGCTGCGACCAAGTGGTCACCGACATTCTCGTGACTGCAGACGGCTTGGTCGAGGCATTCCACCACCCGCGCATCAGCACCCCGAATTCGCATGGCACGGGCTGCACCCTATCGGCGGCCATTACCGCCAATATTGCCGTGGCCAAGCGCGCACAGGATACAGAGCAAGTCGACTTCCGCATGCTGCGCACCGCCGTCAGCGATGCGCTCGGCTATCTGGCGCGAGCGCTGGCCGCGGCCGCCGACTGGTCCATCAGCCTCAATCCGGTTGGCGCGCATGGCCCGGTGAATCACCAGGTCGACATTATTCGGGCCAGCAACAATAGAGGAGAAACCTGACGTGAGCTATACCTTTGACAACCTGCGCGAGCAGTGCAGCGACGAATGGGACGCCTACATCCAGCATGCATTCGTGCGCCAACTGGGCGACGGCACGCTGCCCGCGAAAGCATTTCGCCATTACCTGCAGCAGGACTACCTGTTCCTGATCCAGTTCGCCCGCGCCTATGCGTTGGCGGCCTACAAAAGCCCGGGCCTGGACGACCTGCGCCATGCCAAGAGCATGCTGCAGGCCATCGTCGACCTGGAACTCGGCCTGCATATCCAGTATTGCGAACAATGGGGCATCAGCGAACAGCAACTGCAAGCCCTGCCGGAGGCGCGCGCCACCATTGCCTACACGCGCTACGTGCTGGACACCGGCAATCGCGGCGATCTGCTCGACATGCACGTGGCTCTTGTGCCGTGCCTGGTGGGCTATGCCAAGATCGCTGATTGGCTCAACAGCCGCAGCGAAACCGTGCGCGGCGCAGACAACCCCTACGATGCCTGGATCGCCATGTATGAAAGTCGCGACTTCCAGGATGCGGCCGCGGCGGAGCTGGCCTGGCTGGATCGCGAGTTGGCCGATGTGTCGGCGCGCCGCTTCGAGCGTCTGGCGCGCATTTTCCGTGATGCCACGCGCCTGGAAACAGATTTCTGGGACATGGGGCTGAACCAGCGTACATAGCGCTGGCGCATAAACCCGCACTTTGAACACGATGGTGGCTCATACAAGCATGACAACAGAGCGCCTCGGGTAACCCCGAGCGCCGTTGGGCAATACTCCTGATTGCGGTGCCGACGGGTGTGCAGAACAATGAATCCTTGAATTTTCTATAGGTTGCAGATAACCAATGGAGGCAGCGATGGCTGACGAACTCAAGGATTGCACCATTGCCATTTTGCTTGCGCCGCAGGGCACGGAGCAGGCTGAATTCGAGGAGCCGATCAATGCGGTCGAGAAGGCGGGCGGGCGCATCGTGGTCATCGGCGCCGAAAAAGGCGAGACGCAAACCGTCAACAACGACCTCGAATCAGGTGACTTGTTTGAAGTGGACGAAACCTTTGCCGACGCGTCTCCGGACGACTATGACGGCCTCATCGTGCCCGGTGGCACGATCGGTGCAGACACGCTGCGCGCCAATGCAGATGCCGTTGAGTTCATCCGCGGTTTCTTCGAGCAGGACAAGCCGGTGGGTGTCATTTGCCACGGCCCGTGGACATTGGTGGAAGCCGATCTGGTTCGTGGACGCACGCTGACATCCTTTCCCAGTCTGCAAACCGACATTCGCAACGCCGGCGGCAATTGGGTGGACGAAGAAGTGGTCACCGACAACGGCTTGGTCACCAGCCGCAAGCCAAGTGACCTGCCTGCTTTTTGCGACAAGATCGTCGAGGAATTCGCCGAAGGCAAGCACCCGCAACAGGGTAGCAGTGTGTAAAGGCGTGCCAGCGTCGTTCTTGCTGCACTGAATATTATTCAAGCTACAGAATGCCAAGCTCGTCGGGCATGAATTTGCCATCCGGCGGCGGCCCGTCCGGCTTGGCGATGACATCCGAAGCCCGGCTGGACATGGGTTCACTCATTGGCCGCTGATGAGGCGAGCGTCGTGTATCGCGGCCTGCTGTGCCAAACAATGAAGGCAATGAGTGCGGCAGCCCCCAGGAACAGCAGCGCGAGCATGCGCAGGCTGGTGCTGGGGCCCGCATATTCGGCCAGCAGGCCCGCCATGCCCATGGCCAGGGTGGAGGCGGTCATGTCAACGGTGCCGATTAAAGTGAAGATGCGGCCGCGCACGGACGCTATGGTGTAATTCTGCAGCAGGGTCCAGAGCAGCGGTGTGAACAGCGCGGTGCTGGCGCCGATCACGGCCGTTATGACCAGTGCTGGGTGTGGTCCGGACACAAGGCTCAGCGAGAGCGTGGCCAAGGCTGCCACGGCGCTGCCGCCACCCATGATCAGCAGATTGGTGCGGGCCGAGGTGTTTTTGACCACAGCAAGTCCGATGGTCATGCTGACCATGCCCGCGCCCAGTGCCGACCAGATCCAACCGAGCCAGACGCTGCCTACGTGCAGCTGGGCCTTGGCGAAGATCGGCAGCATGATCGGAAATGCGCCGATGCCCGCGGCAAACACGGCACTGGCGCCCATGAGCCAGGCGATCATGGGCTGGCGCGCAAAGATGAAGTGCAGGCCCTGTTTGATTTCCCCGAACACTTGCACATCGTCCAGTGATCGGGTCAGGTCAGTCGAGTCACCCGCCAAGCGCAGGAAACTGAGGCAGGCGGCGGAAAACACGAATGTGGCCGCGTCCACATACAGCACGTTCTGAGCGCCGATAAAGGCAGCCAACAGGCCGCCCAGCGCCGGCCCCACCAGCACGCCGGCAGTGGTGGCGCTGTGAATCAGGCCGTTGGCGGCGGTGAACTCCTCCGCGCGTACGAGTTGCGGTATCGAGGCCGCCATGGCCGGGCCGAACGCGGCCGCAACCACGGCATTGGCAAAGGTCAGTGCATAAACCACCGGCAGGTTGAGGGCGCCGAGCAGATACAGCACGGGAATAAGTGCAATGAGCACGGCACGGGCCAGATCGATGCTGATCAACAGCGGCTTTTTCGGCAGCCGATCGATGAATACACCCAAGAACGGGCTCAGCAGCAGCGGCGGCAGGCTTTGCAGCACACCCACGAGAGTCATGTCGATGGCGGAGCCGGTGAGGTTGTAGACGAACCACAGCAGGGCGACCTTGTTCAGGCCGTCGCCTATTTGCGACACCACTTGTCCCGCCCACAGGTATTTGAAGCGGCTGCTGGCCAGCAGCCGCCGTGCCGGGAGGTTCGATAACTTGGCGAATATTGTCATGCCGGGTCAGGTACCGAGCAGGGCTCGTCGGCCTGCTTAGCCGCCAGCGGCCTCTTTCAGCTCAAGCGGTGCAACAGCGTGGACAGGCTGTCTGGTGAGTCGCTCGTACAAGTCCACGTAATCGCGCGCCATGCGGGCAGCCGTGAAATGGTCGTCAAAGGCAGCACGGCACTGCTCGCGTTCGATTTCGTCGACTCGGCCGACGGCTGTGATCATGTCGGTCAGGGTGTCGCAAATGAAACCGGTTTTGCCATGCTCGATGATCTCTGGCACGGAGCCGCGCCGGTATGCGCACACTGGTGTGCCGCAGGCCAGGGCTTCGATGAACACCAGCCCGAACGGTTCCGGCCAGTCGAATGGCGCCACCAGGGCGCGTGCATTGCCCAGGAAGTTCTGTTTTTCCGCGTCGCTGATTTCGCCGATGAATTCCACCAGCGGATGATCCAGCAACGGCTCGATCTGCTGTTTGAAATAGACTTCATCGGCCGCATCAACCTTGGCCGCGATTTTGAGCGGGATGCCCGTGTGCTTGGCCACCTCGATGGCATGATCCGCGTATTTCTCGGGGCTCAAGCGGCCCAGAAAAGCCAGATAATCACCGCCGTCGGGATTGCATTGATACAACTCCGGGGGCAGGCCGTGATGGATCGTGTCCACCCAGTTCAAATTCGGCAACGGCGCCCGTTGTGCATCCGAGATGGAAACCAGCGGCAGCTCCTCGTAATACGCATAAAGCCCAGGCAATTCGCGCAAATCCTGGCGGCCATGTTGCGTTGTCAGCACGGGCTGAGCGCAACGCTTGGCGAACGGGAAGGCAAAGAAATCAACGTGTGAATGGATGATGTCGAATGCCGAAGCCATGGAAAACAACTGCTCCATGGCCTGGAATTGATAGGCCTCGGGCAAGGCCACCGAAGGATCGGTGCGCAGGCTGCGCGGATAAACCGATTTCAGCACGGCGGAGGTCGTGGAGTCGCCGCTGGCAAACAGCGTCACGTCGTGGCCTTGGCGCACCAACTCTTCGGTGAGATGATAAACGATTCTCTCCGTGCCGCCATAGTGGGGCGGCGGGATGGTTTCTGCAAGGGGGGCGAGTTGGGCGATACGCATGTTTGCCTCCATGGATAAGGTATGGATGAATGTGCAACCTGTTACCTAGCGTACGCTGAAAAAATGAATGACGACTTAATTGAATAAAAGCCGTTGCCTGAATCGGTTATGCGCTTAACGAGCGCGGGGCGGGACTAGAACCTTTTCGTGTTTCCCAGTTCATACATTGCTGTCTGAAATGTGCTCAGGCAAGACGCGAGGAGTGAAGCTTGGTCATTCCAAATGAATGGCGAGCAACGCCGCACGAGTGCATTTCAGGCAGCAACCCTCTGGGGCGAGGCCATTTTGGCGCAATACGGCGTTATTGCTTGCTTCTGTAGCGCTGCCACAAGGCGCTTGCCGCGCCTTGTCTTGCAGCAAAATGACCGCTGCTGTGCGGATCGGGGAATGCGAAAAAGGCTCCAGGGAGCGAGTTCGTTGCGTCGTGCATCAGCTGCCGTGCTGCAATGCATCCAGATACTGCCGGCTCCAGCGAAACACGTTGTTGTGCTTGACCGTTTCGAACTGTGCCTCCCAGCGGCGGCGGCGCTCACCGAGAGGCATGGCAAGCGCCCTGGCGGTGGCATCCGCGATGTCTTCCATGTCGTAAGGATTGACCAGTAGTGCCTCCTGCAACTCGCAGGCGGCGCCTGCCATTTCAGACAATATGAGCACGCCGGGGTTCGCTGGGTCCTGGGCGGCAATGAATTCCTTGGCTACCAGATTCATGCCGTCACGCAGCGGAGTGATCAACGCTACCCGTGCCAGGGAAAAAAAGGCGAGCAGGGTGGCGCGATGCATGTGCTGGCTGATGTAGCGTATCGGTGCCCAGTCGAAGCGCGCATATTCGCCGATGATCTTGCCTACGATCCGGTCGAGTTCGTGATGCAGGGTCTGGTATTCGGCCACATCGCCGCGCGATGGCTCCGCGATCTTCAGGTAAACCATGTCGCCATGCAGATGCTGATGCCGGGCCAATAAATGACGATAGGCCGCGCAACGAACCAACAGGCCCTTTGAATAGTCCAGCCGATCCGCACCAACGATCAGGTGGCGGTCACCCAGGCTTGCAGCAAAGGCGCGCAGTCGGCGCGACTGGCGGCCGGCTGCCGCCAGCCGGGCGACTTCATCCGCATCCGAGCCGATGGGGAATGCGCCGGTTGTTGCTCTGTGCTGCTCGCAGGCAAGCCGCTGCCCGGTCCGGATGGCGCCGATGCCGCGCTGGGCGGAATCAATAAAAGCGTGTTGGTCGGCGTCGGTCTGGAATCCAACCAGATCGTAGTACATGAACAAGCGCAGAAAATCGTTGTGTGGCGGCAAGGCTCGCAGAATGTCGAACGGCGGAAACGGAGTGTGCAGGAAGAACCCGATGCGGCCCCGGAACCCCCGGGCCCGCAATTCTTCAGCCATGGGCACGAAGTGGTAATCGTGGATCCACACGACATCATCATCGCGCAGCAGGCTTTTCAGATGCTGCGCAAACCAGGCGTTGACGCGGCGGTAGGCTTCATAATATCGGCGCTGGTAATGCAGCAGACCCAGGCGATAATGCAGCAGGGGCCACAACACGCGGTTGGCAAAGCCTTGATAGTAATCGTTGTAGTCAGCGTGGCTGAGCGACAGGGTGACATATTCCACCGCGCCATGAGACACGCGCTGGGGTGAGACGGGATGGCGTGCGATCTGGTGACCATCCCAGCCGAACCAGATGCCGCCCTGCGCATTCAGAGCCGTGCGCAGGGCCACCGCCAGGCCGCCGGGAGGGGATTGTCTGCTGCGCGGGACGGCCACGCGGTTGGAGACCACGACCAGCCGCGCATCGCTTGGTGAGCTCAAGGCTGTCTCCTGCTGAAGGCTGGACAAGATATACAGGCTAAGTTCATGGACGAGCCGGAATAAGAGAATCGAGCATCGAGAAACACAACCAACATGGCAGTAAAAGGGCTGCAGAACAAGGCCAGGGCATTCAGGCTGGCTTCAGACGCGGACCAGCGCGATCTGGATCTGAATCACGCTGCCACCAGCGACGCCAGCCAAAGGCGTACGGCCGCGGCATCAGCCAGTCGCCAAGGGGCTGCCGTCGCCCCACTGCCGACCTTGATCGCACTGCCACCCGATTTCAGTGCAGTGACAAAGGCCGTCTCATCAGTGACATCGTCGCCGATCACAAGTGGTTTTCTGTCACGAAACGCAGGGGCAGAGAGAAAGTGTTGCAGGGCATGCCCCTTGTTGATGCCGGCAGGATGCAGTTCATACACGGCCTTGCCGGCCAGGACTTCCAACTCCCCAGCACTTGCTGCTGCCAACGCCTCGGCCCAGGATCTGGCCATCTGCTGCAATTCGGGGGCGGCGCGGTAATGCAGGGTCATGCTCGCACCCTTGTCCTCCAGCAAAAGGCCTGGGTAGTGCGCAGCCAGTGCCTGCAGCCTTGTTCGTGCCGCGGCCAACGCATTGCCTGTGTTCATGAGGTCTGTGCGCCCTGCGTGCCATCTGATTTCTGCACCGTGCTGGCCCGCCGCCGGCCATGCGGGCGGGGCCAGGTAGTGATCAAGGCTGTGTAACGAGCGCCCGGTAAGAATCGCCAGTGCGTTGGCAAAATGGGTGTTCAGTCTGTGCAGCAACGCCGGCAGCACTGCCGGCAGCTGGATTGCATCCGGGCTCGCGGCCAGATCGACCAGCGTACCGTCAAAATCCAGGAACAGTGCCCAGCGTTCAGGCGGTGCAGGCCAAGCCTGCGGCGGCGGAATATTGCTCAAGATGTAAAGGGTGAGAATTAAGACTCTGCTCGATTATGCCCGAAGCTCGGCCGGCAGGGCGACTGGTCGCAGCATGCTCACCAGTTTGTTTTGGAACGGCGGGCTGCGTCCAATTCTGATGCGTGGACAGGGCCATTAGAGCCTTTTTCGTGTTTCTCGGTTCACACATTGCTGTCTAAAATGTGCTCAGGCAAGGCGCGAGGAGTGAAGTTTGGTCATTCCAAATGAACGACGAGCAACGCCGCATGAGTGCATTTTAGGCAGCAACCCTCTGGG
>DATGUT010000253.1:0-3115 GCA_035301185.1 Salinisphaeraceae bacterium | reverse complement strand
GAGCGGGGTACATCATCATAAACAGGGGGCAAGGGATGCTGGGTGGGAAGCCGAGCAGACAATGCAGCGCGATCGGACTATGCGCGGCAGTGATCATGGCATGTGGCAGCGCGATGTCCAGCGGCGCGCTTGGCGCCGACGATAAAATGGCCGCGCGCATTCGCACGGCCCGCCATTTGATGTCAACCCAGGACTATGGCCACGCCCTGGTGCGGCTTAACAGGGTGCTGGCGACGGCGCCGGACAACCCCGAAGCGCGCTTTCTGGCCGGGCTCGTGTTTGCCAAAACCGCCGAATACAAGACCGCGCTGGCATTGTTCGAGGGGTTGGCCGAGGATTATCCCGATATGGTCGAGATCTGGACCAATCTCGGCGTGCTGCGCGCGCGTACCGGCGATCTCGACGGTGCGGGTGCAGCGCTGGCCAGGGCCACGCTGCTCGATCCCGAATACCTGGCGGCGCAGGAAAACATGGGTGAAATCTACATTGCGCTGGCGCATGCGGCCTATCGCAATGCGCTCGCACTGGCGCCGGATGACACCGATCTTTCGAGCCGCGCCGGCGCCCTGGTCGCTCTGCTCAATCCCGCCAGCGGCGTGCCTGTGCACGCCGGGCTTGGCCGCAAGGCAGCAGCGGGTGATGACGTCGGCGCCATCCGCGGCAGCCTGCGCCGCTGGGCCGCGGCTTGGTCGGTGCGCGATCTGGACGCGTATTTTGCCGCCTACAGCGACGCGTTCGAACCCACGCCTGGAGTCAGCATGCAGCAATGGCGCGCCAATGGCGTGCGTCGCGTGCGCGATACCGAGCACACCCTGGTGCAGCTGGAGAACATCGAAATCAGCATCACGGGTGAAGACACGGCGACGGCCTATTTCGAACAGCTTTTTGCCAGCGGCGGCAAGCGCTACAGCGTGCGCACAAGTGCCGAGTTGCGGCGCGAACCGCAGGGCTGGCGCATCATCGCCGAGGATTGAATCTCAGCTTGCCGCGCCGGCGAGCAACTCGGCCAGAGCGCGGGCCGCATTGGACAGGCTGCGGCGCGGATGGCGCACGCTGCCGAGCTGGCGGCGAATCTCCAACCCGCTGAAGGGCAACATGTGCAAGCCATGATCGTGCATGGCCTGCGGCAGCACGGTCCAGCCGATGCCGGTGCTTGCCAGCATGCGCAGCGTCTCCAGGTAATGGCTGGTCATGCGCGGATTGGCGGCTACGGCGAAACGCTCCAGTTGCGCGCGGATCAGCGCAAACGTGGTGCTGGTGCGTGGCGGCAAGAGGGCGGGATAGTCGTTCAGCGCGGCCAGCTCGGGATTATCCATGCGGGCCAGCGGGTGCTCCGGGGCGACGTAAACCGCCATCGGATCGGCCCAGATGGGTTGCTGGATAAGCATGGGATGCGCCGGGCGCGGCAGCGTGATCACCGCCAGCTCGCGCTCGCCATTGGCCACCGCGCGGCAGGCTGCTTCCGATTCGGCGAAGGCAATGTCCATTTCCACGTCTGGATACAACTGCACGAAGCGGCGCAGGATCGGCGGCATGCGATGCAGCCCGACGTGATGCGACAGAATCAGGCGCAGGCGTCCGGCCACCGTCGCGCCCAGGTTGTCGAGCGTACGTCTGCCATCCGCCAGCACTGCCAGCAATTCGCGCGCATGCGGCAAATAGGCGCTGCCGGCTTCGGTCAGCTCCAGCCGTCGGCCGATGCGATCGAACAAGCGCCGGCCCAGCTGCTGCTCCAGGTTGGCCAGACGCTTGCTGGCTGCCGGCTGGCTGATGTGTAGGTGATCGGCGGCCGCCTGCAGCGAGCCCAGCTCGCACACGGCGACAAAAGCCGCGACGGTGTTGGTCTGCATGCATCGTTCTCGCTGAAGCCAAACGGCCAGATGCCGCCGTTACGCAGCAGCAACAAAGCGCTGCTGGTTAGTTGGAATTATAGCCCTATTGCACCTTAATCCCGATCAAAACTCCACTTTCTGACCCTGCCCAGTCTTTCGGGCGAGCTCGATGGCGCGCGCGGCGACCGCCAGGTCCTGCAGGCCGACGCCGGTGCCGTCGAACAGGGTAATGTCGTCATTGTCAGTGCGGCCCTGCTGCTGGCCGGCAATCACGGCGCCAATCGGCACAATGTCTTGCTCGCTGATGAGCTTGGCCTTGACCGCGTGCTGGCACTCGCCGAGCTGCGCGGCCTGGGCCGGCTCGTCGGTGAACAGCCGTGCTTTCGCAACCAATGCCGGATCCACTTCCTGCTTGCCTATGGTGTCCGTGCCCATGCAGCAGAGATGCGTTCCGGGACGGATCTGGTCCGCCATCAGCAGCGGTTCGAAACAGGAAGTGATGGTGACGATCACGTCGGCTTCCTGCGTCAGTTCATCGCGTTCCACAACCTTGAAATCGAGGCCGATTTCTGCCGCTATTTCAGCCAGCCTATCCAGCCCATGGGGGCTGATGTTCCAAGCCAGTACCCGGTTGAAGTCACGCTGTTCGGCGGCTGCCCGCAGCTGGAATTGAGATTGGTGGCCGGCGCCGATGATGCCGAGTGTTCGCGCGTTTGCGCGGGCCAGATGGTGAATGGCAATGGCACAGGCCGCAGCCGTGCGGATTGCGGTCAGATAATTGCCGGCCACCATGGCGGACGGTTGCCCGGTATCCGGGTCAAACAGAAAAACGCTGGATTGGTGATTGGTGAGCCCCTGGTCGGCGTTGCCTGGCCAGTAGCCGCCGGCCTTGAGGCCGAGCACCCCGGCGCTTGAGTCAAAGCCGGATTTGAAACCATACAGCGCGTCGGCATAACCAAGCGCCTCGCGCACAACGGGAAAGTTGCGCGCCGCGCCCGTGGCCATGGCCGCAAAGGCCTGTTCGACCGCAGCAAAGGCTTCGCTGCGGCTCACCGTTGCCTGGGCAATTTCTTCGTTGATGATCAGCATAGATGTACTCGCTTTACAGGCTCATGCCACGGGCCGTTACCGGCATGATGCGCTCGACCACGCCGTTGCGTACGCCGATGAGGTTGTCGTAGATGTTGACGGTGGGATCGCAATGACCGGGCACCAGGTACAGCTTTTCGCCGAGTTTGAGGTTGTTGTGCGGGTCGCTGATGACGCCGTGCTCGTCGGAGGCG
>DATGUT010000252.1:0-5657 GCA_035301185.1 Salinisphaeraceae bacterium | reverse complement strand
CCGTAATAGCCGAACGGTGCAAAACCAAGCACCGCCAGCGCACCCAGCGCCGCCGGCAGCAGCAGGTCACAGATGAGCAGGCGCAAGCCGCGCCGCGAATCGAATCCGGCCATGGGCGGCTACGGCGCCTCGGGCAGCACGGTCAGGCGCAGCAAGTGGATGCGCCGTGCGTCGGCGCGCTGCACGTTGAACTGAAAGCGATCGATGATGGTCGTTTCACCACGCCGCGGCATGTGGCCGAAGGCATGCATGACCAAGCCGCCGATGGTGTCGAAATCATCATCCGGGAAATCGGCGCCAAAATAACGGTTGAACTCATCCACTGGTGTCAGGCTGCGCACCTGGAAGCGGTTTTTCTCCTGACGCAGGATATAAGCGCCCTCGGCACGATCGTATTCATCGTCGATGTCGCCGACGATCTGCTCCAGCGCGTCCTCGATGGTCACCAGCCCCGACACGCCGCCGTATTCGTCCACCACCACGGCCATGTGGTTGCGCGACACGCGCACTTCCTTGAGCAGCACGTTCACCCGCTTCGATTCGGGCACGTATTCCGCCTCGCGCAGGACGCGTTTCAGCTCGAACTGCGCAGGATCGATGTCGGTATGCGCCAGGCGCAGCAAATCCTTGGCCAGCAGTATGCCGATCACCTCATCGCGGGAACCACCGATGACCGGAAAGCGCGAGTGGCCGGAATCAATGGCGATGCGCAGAATCTCCTCGGCCGAAGCATCCGAATGCACGACGACCATTTGCGAGCGCGGCACCATGATGTCGCGCACTTCCAGCTCAGAGGTCGACAGCACACCCTGGATCATCCACAGCGCATCCGTATCCAGCAGCTCGTGTTCCTGCGCGGCCTGCAGCACCTCGATGAGTTCGTGGCGATCACGCGGCGGCCCGGCCAGGCTGATGCCGATCTGGCGCAGCCAGTTGCCGGAACGGGAATGGTCGGATGGTTCGGAATGTTCGGAGTCTGCTTCGTCGCTCATGCGGTAACAGCGGGTGCCGTCTCTAGTCAAATCAGATACAGATTATCCCTGATAGGGATCAGCGTAGCCCAGGCGGGCAAGAATGCGGCGCTCCAGCGCTTCCATGGTTGCCGCCTCATCATCTTCGATATGGTCAAAGCCAAGCAAATGCAATACGCCGTGCACCATCATATGGGACCAGTGCGCAGCCGCGCTCTTGCCCTGCTCCCGGGCTTCGCGCTCGACCACGCTGGCACAAACGGCCAGGTCGCCGAGGATCCTCATGCCAGGCAGCTCAACCGCCGCCGGGAACGACAGCACATTGGTGGCCACGTTGCGACCGCGGTAGCGCTCGTTCAGCGCCGCAGATTCGCTGGCATCGACGATGCGTACGCTGAGCAGCATCGGCGTGTCGCTATCGGCCACGGCAACTGCCAGTGTCGCCGCCGCAGCCGTGCGCAGCAAAGCGGCATCAGGAGGCGAACCGGCAGCGGCTGCAACCGCCAGCTCCAGCTCGACCTTCACTGGCGCTCACCAGCCTCATCCGCAGCAGGCCGGGCGTCGCGCTCATAGGCCTCGACGATGCGCTGCACCAACGGATGGCGCACCACGTCACGCGAGTTGAAACGGGTAATGCTGATGCCTGCAACCCCCTGCAGGATGCGCACCGCGTTGCGCAGGCCTGAAGCCTTGTGCCGCGGCAAGTCGATCTGCGTCATGTCACCGGTGACGACCGCCGTCGAGCCGAAGCCGATGCGGGTGAGAAACATCTTCATCTGCTCGGCCGTCGTATTCTGCGCCTCGTCGAGAATGATGTAGGCCTCGTTGAGCGTGCGCCCACGCATGTAGGCCAGCGGCGCGATTTCAATGATATTGCGCTCGATCAGACGGGTGACGCGCTCGAAGCCGAGCATAGCGTAGAGCGCGTCATACAGCGGGCGCAGGTACGGGTCGATTTTCTGGGTCAGATCACCGGGCAGGAAGCCCAGCTGTTCGCCCGCCTCGACGGCCGGGCGCACCAGCAGCAGGCGGCGCACCTGCTCGTTTTCCAGCGCATCAACCGCTGCGGCCACGGCCAGATAGGTCTTGCCGGTGCCGGCCGGACCAATGCCGAAGTTCAAATCATATGTCTGCAGGTTCTGCAGATAGCGACGCTGGTTGGCGCCGCGCCCGCGCACCAGCCCACGCCGGGTCTTGATGACAATGTCAGCCGCCTTGTCTGTCGCCGGGTCTGGTTTGTTGCCAGCGGTGCGGGCGACCACGTGCACCCGGTCCGGCGCCAGCTGGCCACGCGCGGTGTCGGCATAAAGTTCGCGAATGCTGTCTATGGCCGCCTGCGCGGCGGGCGCACTGCCCAGCACTTGAAACACATGGCCGCGATTGTGCACTTCCACATGCAGCGTGTCTTCCAGCAGGCGCAGGTTCTCGTCCTGCGGGCCGCACAGCCACGCCAGGCGCTCGCTGTCATGCGGCGTCAGCTCCAGCGATTGACGCACAGCCTCGCTCAAGCGGCGCCTGCCCTGCCGCCATCGATCATGAGCATGCGCCCGCGCAGCGAGTTGTCCAGGGCTTCGGTGATCATGATGTCGACAAACTGCCCGACCAAGCGTTCGTGGCCGTCGAAATTGACCCAGCGGTTGGAATCCGTGCGCCCGGCGAACTGACCCCGACCGCGCTTCGACGGCCGTTCCACCAACACGCGCTGCGTCGTGCCCACCATTTGCTGCATGTATGCGCGGTTGAATTGCTTGATGCGCTCCTGCAGCCGCGCCAGGCGCTGTCTTTTCACTGCCCGCGGCGTGGCATCGGCCATGTCCGCGGCCGGTGTGCCTGGGCGCTTGCTGTAGATGAACGAAAACGCCTGGTCGAAGCGCATGTCCTCGACCAGCTGCATGGTGGCCTCGAAATCAGCCTCGGTCTCGCCGGGGTAGCCGACGATGATGTCGGTGGACAGGCTGATGTCGGGGCGTATCGCGCGCATGCGCGCGATACGCTCGCGAAAGTGATCGGCGCTGTAGCCGCGCTTCATGTCCGCCAGCACCCGGTCGGAACCGGACTGCACCGGCAGATGCAAGTAGTTGGCCAACTTCGGCACCCGGGCATAGGCCTCGACCAAGGCGTCGGAGAACTCCAGCGGGTGCGAGGTCGTGTAGCGAATGCGCTCGATGCCGTCGATTTCGGCGACGTATTCCACCAGCAACGCCAGATCGCAGATCGTGCCGTCATGCATCGGCCCGCGATAACCGTTGACGTTCTGGCCCAAGAGCGTGATTTCCTTGACCCCTTGTGCGGCCAATTCCGCCACTTCGAGGAGCACATCGTCGAACGGCCGGCTGATCTCCTCGCCGCGGGTATAAGGCACGACACAAAAGCTGCAGTACTTCGAGCAGCCCTCCATGATCGACACGAACGCCGTCGCCCCTTCCGCCCGTGGTGGCGGCAGATGGTCGAACTTGTCGATTTCCGGAAACGAGATGTCGACCACGCCCACCCGATTGTCGCGCACGGTGTCGAGCATGTCCGGCAGCCGATGCAGTGTCTGCGGGCCGAACACCATGTCCACATAGGGCGCGCGTTCGCGGATGGCATGGCCTTCCTGCGACGCCACGCAACCGCCGACGCCAATCACCAAATCGGGGCGATCCTCCTTGAGCTCGCGCCAGCGCCCGAGCTGGGAGAACACCTTTTCCTGCGCCTTTTCGCGCACCGAACAGGTATTGAGCAGGATCACATCCGCGGCTTCGGCACTGTCCACCCGGATGGCACCGCGCTGTTTGGCGAGCACGTCGACCATTCTGGCCGAGTCGTACTCGTTCATCTGGCATCCCCAAGTCTGGACGAATACCTTCATTTGCGAACCTTCCGCATTACGGCAGAACAATTTTACTTCAGGTGCGTCATTCTAACGCATGTTGCAAACCGGTTGCCGACAAGCGCACCGCGCCGCAGCGCAATAATTGAGTATGCGCTCTGGCGGACGGCATCATGCAGACGTTGAGTGCATGGCTGTTGGCAATTACTTGTTATCATGTGGAACAAAGCTGTTTTGTGCACTGCAACGTATTGAATTTTCATTTCGCATCACCATACTAAAGGTGGCTGACAGAATACTGATGATACTGCCGCGAAGCGTGCTTGCACTGCTTCGTAGCGTTGGCCAGCCAGTTGTCTCAACCGATGGAGAACTCTGCTGTCATGTCCACACTGCAGCCCGATTCGCATACCCCCCATGGCAATTCGCTGTCGCAAGGCTCGAGCCTTGAGCCGACGACAGCAGGCCGGGGGATTCGTTATCCGTACGACACCACCCTGGCCGATGGCACCGCCGTTTGCATCCGTCCCATCCGTGCCGATGACAAGGGCAGGCTGCAATCCATGCTCAAGCGCATGTCGCTGGATACCCGTTATCGGCGTTTCATGTCGCCGCTGCCGGAATTGTCATCCGAGCGCCTGCATTATCTGACCGAAATCGACTACAGCAATCACTATGCCCTGCTGGCGCTGGTGCAGGACCAGGATTCGTCACAGGCCATTGCCGTCGGCCGTTATATCCGTGATCCGAATAACCCCGAAATCGCCGAGCCGGCATTCACCGTGGTCGACGCGTATCAGGGGCGCGGCCTCGGCAGCCTGCTGCTGCAACAACTCATGGCGCGTGCCGCAACACAGGGCATCGAGCGCTTCTGCGCCAGCCTGCTGGCTGAAAACATGGCCATGAAGGCGTTGTTTGCCAAGCATGGCGCGACCTTCAAGCACGAAGGCCATAGTACACTGAGCGCTGAATTTGCTGTCCAGGCCCAGCCGAAGCGGGCGGCGGCAAAGCATGCCAGCGACAGGCACTGAACAGCAGGCAGCGGTCGAGCCGCCGCCATGCGGCACTCATGCCGGCGGCTGAAACAGGCGCATGAACAGGGCCACACCCAACCCCCAGAGCGCATGCAACAGTAGTACGCCGGCGATATAGTGCATGTCGCCGCCCGCGGCGAGGGCTTTCCCCGCGAGCGGCATGACAATAAACAAATACACGGCACTCGGCAGCACGGCCGCGAGCAGCATGGCGCCAACATAATAGCCCGCAGCTTCTGCGCTGCGGATCAAGCCCCACAGCACGAGCCCCCAGACAGCGCCCCAGAACAACAGCAGATACAAGCTTGGCAGACCCAGCGGCCAGCCGGGCGACAGGTCATAGGCAGTCATGGGCGTCTCGCCCAGATAATGCAGGCCCGCGAGCGCTCCCTGATGAAATATCAGCATCGCCAACAGGCCGGCGACGATGGCCTTGAATGCAAGACGAATCACTTTCCACATGGTTACCGTCGATTTTTCGGATTGCAGCAGTTTGTTTGAACAGGCGCCTCGGGGCACCAGGAATGGCCTTCGTGCAGCCATGCGCGAACCAATAATACAGATCCTTAACGGACCCCTGCACTGGTTGCGAGGTTGCAGTTTACCCTGCCTGCAGCGAGGCGCGAACTGCAGACACAGGAAAACATTAATCTGCCATTCAGGCGTCAGCATAGAGAATATGCTCAGGCCCTCGGGAACGAGGCAATGAACAAGCGGTTACTTCAGGAGCAAAACATGCGTAAATTGATTACCACGACTCTGCTGACTTTAGCCATGGCCATCTCGGCAATGTCTCTTGCCGCCTGCGACGTGGATGGCGGTGGTGGTGAACCAGGCGCC
>DATGUT010000251.1:0-9141 GCA_035301185.1 Salinisphaeraceae bacterium | reverse complement strand
AGACGGCGTAAATGGGGATTGTGGTTGGCAGATGACTAGGGCTGCGAATCTTGACACCAGCTCGCTGGGCGTTGCGTGTGCACCCTCGTAAACGTTGACTATCGCCTGTGCAGCAACCATGCTCATGATGCCGTCGGCATTAGATGCTTCCTGTACGATATTGGGGAAATTGGCGCTATAGCATAGAGGAAACAGTCAGCTCCGAAATGCGCTGAAAGTTTCCCTGTTGCCAATAACAAATGGCTCGTTTGCAAGAGTCTGAGAGTACTAAATCCCCTTTCGATACAAATCGATGGCTTTCCGGTAGCACGGCGACCAATTCATCTTCGTCAACGAGTGGATAATGGATTTTTTGCTATGGGACTCTCTGATTATAAAGCCGATATCGAGCCACCCTTCCAGCAGCGCGAGGGCGCGAAGTTGTGACAAACATGCTCTCAGCCGGCCCGCGAACGGCTGGTATAAGCGGCGGCGCAACTCCAGACGACGACGCCTGTGAGCACGTCGGTAATGTCGGGATATCGCCCCGGTGCCCAGTGTTGCGCCCATTCGATACCGAACAGCAACAGGGCGATGATGGGGAGCAGCTTCCATAAGCTGTGCAGGCCCAGGCGCAGGCAGATGCAGGCCAGCGCCAGCAGTGGCCAAGCGGCGTCTGCCAGATTGGCCATGCCGTTGACGGGTTGCAGCAAATGGGAGCGCAGCGGTATCCAGTTGAATGCGTGCGCTGTCGCATGTCCTGCACCGGGATGCAGTGCTTCCGCCACCACATAGCCGGCAATGAGTATCACGGCAGCAATCTGTGCGCAGCGCCGGTCGCTGGCCCAGAGCAGCAGGCCGCACAGCACGCCGGCGAGCGTGCCGGCGAATGCCTCCGGCGACAGTTGCCGCCCGACCACCAGCACTTTCAGCGCCATGATGACAAGCAGGACAGCGGCGGCTGCCATCACACCCCAGCGCGGCAAGCGCAGGGCGCTGGCGCCGGCCACTGTCAGTGCGGCCGTGGCGGCAGCATAGACGGCAGCGCGCCAGCAGTCGATCTCGCGCATGCCTTGCAGTGCATGCCACAGTGGTTTCAGGCCAGCCTTCACATTGCCAAGGTCCAGTGAAGGCGCGAATGGAATCAATTGTGCACAGGCCCAGAAGGCAAGGGCGGCAATGCCAACCCAGGCGACGCGATCGCTTCGCAACTGCAAAGCGAGCCTGTGTTTATAAAGTGCACTCGGCAGGCCCAGCAATAGGGCGGCAAAGGCGCCCAGGAAAGCGCCGAATACATTGGTGGCGGTATCCAGCAGCGACGAGACGCGCCCGGGAAGAAAGGTTTGCACGGTTTCCGTGCCGAGGCTGAGCAGCAAAGCCGCCAGCAGAACCAGGGGCATGACACGTGTGCGGCGCCCGAGGGCAAACAAGAAGCCGAACGGCATGTACAGCAATATGTTGGCGACGATGTCCGAGAGCGAAATGCCGTGGCGCATGCCTTCCAGGAACGGCCACGGCGAGTGTTCCGGCACGCGCCAGCCGGTGAATGGGAACATGGTGCCGTAGATGATCAGGCCCACACAGATGGCGACCAGTGTCCAGCGCAGACTGTTGGAGTGTGCGGATGCTGTATTGCCGCGGCTGTCACGATCAATCTGCAATGCCATTACAAGCGCACCCAGCCTTGCTTGAGCAGGCGCGCCACCACCATGCCGAAGACGAAGGCGATGCCGATGTTCCACAGCGCGAACGCCGCCACCGTGAGTGACACGAAACGATCATTCTTGGTGTTGCCGAAATCGCAGCTGCCCAGCGCCAGTTGCGCGCCGGTCATGAACAGCATGACGCCAAGCACCGGTCGCGGGAAGAAGCGCAGCAAGGTGGTGACGGAATCGCTCAGGAACAATGCGACCAGAATCAGGATGACACCGAGAATGATGAGCGCACCGCCGGTGCGTGCACCGAAGCGCACGTGGCCGGCCATGCCGCCGGCGCCGTGACACATCGGCACGCCGCCGAGCAGCGGCCCGCACAGGTTCATGATGCCAGTAGAGATCGAGGCTTTTTGTTCGCTTACCGGACGATCGGGGAACAGCCGGTTGTTTTCCTCGGTGATGGCAATCATCGCGTTGCCGAGCGTGAGCGGCAGCTGTGGCAGGGCCAGGAACAGCGTGCCGATGACCATGTCCTGCCAGCCCAACTGGCCCACGTGCCAAGTGGGCCAATGCAGTTGCGGGCGGATCGCCGCCAGCTGCTGAATGAGTTCCGGATCCTGCACGGCCGCGGCCAGCGCGCCGAAGACCAGCAGCAGGAACATGACTGGAATGGTGCGACCGGCGAGCAGCAGCAGCGTGCCGATCAGGGCCACACCGCTCAGCAGCCAGCCGCTGGCCATCATCTCTATGCCCTGCAGCATGAAAGCAAAGCCAAGCCCGAGCACGATGCCGACCACGACCGGGCGCGGCACCAGCTCGGCAATGCGCCGGGTCAGGCCGGTGGCACCAAGAAACAGCCACAGCGCGCCGGTGACCAGGCCCGCTGCGTACACGGAGCTTGGTGTCAAGACAATGGTCTTGGCCGCCTGGGTGGTGGCGATCGTGCCGATGGCCTTCATTGGCTGCACCGGAAACGGCGTGCGATAGTAGAGCCCAGATATTGTTTTCGCCACGCCGAAGGCCAGTAGCATGCCGGCCGGGTCCATGTCCAGTAGCGAGATGTAGGCAACGACAAACGGGATCAGCGTTCCCAGGTCGCCAAACGCGCCGGCCCATTCCATGCGATGGAAGCGGTTTTTCATGTTTTCCGCTCTGCCCCCGGCCCGATTTTCTTGTTTGCAGCCATGCATGATCAAAAATGCTTCAAGGAGGCGCGAGCAGCAACCAAGCGAAGCGCGCCGACGATGGCTCAGATTACGCTGCTGCATGGTCAGTAGGCAATTGCAACGTATTGTAATAAATGCCGCTGGAGTGAGCGGACTTCATGCCACCACTGGCCACTGCAGGCATCAGGACGGCAGCGGCGGCATGGCCGAGAGCTGTAGATGTGCTAACGTTGCGCCACTATGAGCAAGGATCAATCAACCGAACCTGCGGGTCAGGAGCAGTTACCCGAACCGCAGGAGATTCGCGTGCGCCGCGTCAGCCGGGTGCTGGAGATCAGCTTTGCCGACGGCACGCAGTTCCAGCTGCCGTTCGAATATCTGCGGGTATTCTCGCCTTCGGCCGAAGTACGCGGCCACAGCGTTGGCGAGCCGCTGCTGGTTCCAGGCAAATCCGAAGTGGCGATCGAGCGGGTCGAGGCGGTTGGCAATTACGCGATCCAGCTGTTTTTCGACGACGGCCACAACACCGGCATTTACAGCTGGTCGGAGCTGTATCGCCTGGGCCGCGACTACGAAGCCAATTGGGCTCGTTATCTGGAGCGCATGGCTGCCGCCGGAGAGCAGCGCTAGGCCTTGCGCTCTTTGCCGCAACAGCATGTGCCGGAGTACACTCGAGCCATGGGGAGCGCGAGATCCCTAATCCCTTAAGCCCAGCGTGGAGGAGCGCATGCGCATGTTGCGCACAATCCGGTTCGATGCCAGTGACGAGCAGGTTTTTCCGCAGGCGGCACAGGCGGACGAATGGGCGGTGCCGGGCGGCTTTGCCTTTAGCTTCGGCCATGACGACCCGGCCACATTCACTGGCAAGCAGCGCCAGGCGTTTGCCAATGGCTTTCTCGGCCTGAACAGCTTTGGCCGCGCCACGCTGGTGACGGTGGCCGATTGCCGCCGGGAGGACTATGCTGTCGCCCTGGAAGTGTTGACGGCCCATCTGCTCGCCCACTACGGCGCGCCGGATGCAGCCGCGGCACGCCGCGTGGCCGCGGACGAACTCGCCTATGGCATCAGCCTGTGCGAGCAGCCGGTAAACACGCTGCTGTCCCTGCGCCGCGAGTTGACCGCCGACGGCATCGAGGAAAGCTTCATCGTCCACGACGCGCGCCCGCTGTGGGAACGCGACACGCGCATTTTTACTCCAGTGCCGGAGAGTGCCGGCGACTGAAAACGCCCGCCCCGGGCAAAAGCAGCTGAACATGAGCATCTCTTTGCAGGAACGAATCGAAACCCTCGTCAACGATTATCACGACGCCATGCTGGGCGCGACCCTGAGCAAGGCTAGGGCCGTGCAATCGGTGCAGGTGGCGGAGGGCAAGGCGGCGGTTAAGATCCAGCTCGGCTTCCCCGCCAAGAGCCATGGCCCGCAACTGGCCGCGGCCCTGCGCCAGGCGATCAAGGCGCTGGACGGTGTGACGCAGGCACGGGTGGACGTGAGCACGAACATCATTGCGCACAGCTCCAGGCCGGGCATCAAGCGCATCGACGCGATCAAGAACATCATTGCGGTGGCCTCCGGCAAGGGTGGCGTGGGCAAATCCACGGTGGCCGCCAACCTGGCGCTGGCGCTGGCCGCCGAAGGCGCCGCTGTCGGCATGCTGGATGCCGACATCTATGGCCCCAGCCAGCCGCGCATGCTCGGCGTCAAGGGCCGGCCCAGTTCGGATGATGGTCGCCAGCTCGCGCCCATGAAGAGCTATTCGGTGCAGTCGATGTCAGTTGGCTACATGATCGAGGAGGACGAGCCCACGGTGTGGCGCGGGCCCATGGTTACCCAGGCGCTGACGCAGCTGCTCAACGACACCCGCTGGGATGCACTCGACTACCTGATCGTCGACATGCCGCCCGGCACCGGCGACATCCAGCTGACGTTGTCGCAGAACGTGCCGGTCTCGGGCGCCGTCATCGTGACCACGCCGCAGGACATCGCCACGCTGGACGCGCGCAAGGGCCTGCAGATGTTTCGCAAGGTCAACGTGCCGATCCTGGGCCTGATCGAGAACATGAGCCTGCAGCTGTGCCCGCACTGTGGCCATGAGTCGCACCCGTTCGGCGCCGGCGGCGGGCGCGCAGTGGCCGAGCAGTACAACGTGCCGTTGCTGGGCGAGCTGCCGCTGGACGAGTCCATCCGCGCAGCCGCCGATGGCGGTCGCCCCAGCGTGGTGGCCGACCCCGACGGCCCGGTGGCACAGCGTTTTTCCGACATTGCCCTGCGCATGACCGCCAAGCTGTCGCTGCAGGGCAGGCACCACGGGCGCAGGTTCCCCAAGATCGTGGTGGAGACCACCTGACATGAACGTCGTCAACAACAGCCATGCCAGTCGCGCCGTCAGCGTGCTGCTGCAGCGCGACAAGACACCCGATCGCTGGGGCGAGCATCACTGGCAGGTGCTCGGCGTGCTGCCGGAGCCGGGCACGCCACCGGCACGGCCGACCCGCAGCCTGGCGCGTGACGGCGACGACGCGCGCGTCTACCTGTGGCGCGGGCTGACCCTGCGCCTGAATCCCGAATCCTGCTACGACTATTGGCTGAACCTGTCCAGTAAAACACCCCTGCTGTTTGTCATCTGCCAGCCGGACGCAGACGGCGACTTGCAGCCGGTTACCGTGTCCGCCGATCAGGACGACGGCGTGGCCGCCCTGGAAGTCGACGAAACGGTGCTGCAGACGGCCATGCCAGGGTCGATTGCCGCCTGGGTGGAGCAATATGCCTATGAGCACTGGCGTCCCGGCCCGCAGAAGAAAGGCCGGGGGCGCAAGCCGCTGGATAGGCAGGCCGGTGACCGGTGGAGCGCGCAAAGGCAGAGCCCGAACAGACAGGACCGGGAACAACAGGTCAAGGAAAAGCAGGCCCAGGAAAAACAGGCCCGGGAAGGAAAGCCGTGAGTGGCAAGAAAGAACAATCGCCCGTGCATCATACCGATGCGTCGGAGGAGGGTTTCTTCCAGCGCTGGTCACGGCGCAAGCTGGCGACGACGGAAACAGCGCCCGTTTCGGAATCTGTGCCACCTGCCCCGCAACCGGCCGCGCCCGAGTCGGGCATTACCGAGCCCGAGCCGGGCGACGAAGACATGCCGGCGCTGGACAGCCTGGGCCCGGACAGCGATTTCAGCGCCTTTTTCTCGTCGCGGGTCAGCGAGCAGCTGCGCCAGGCGGCGCTCAAGCGCCTGTTCCAGCAGCCGCAATTCAATGTCACCGACGGCCTCGATGACTACTGCGAGGATTATCGCAACTTCAAACCGCTGGGCGAAGTCATTACCGCGGACATGCGCCACCGGCTGGCAATGATCCAGGAGAAGCTGCAGCGCCTGGCGCAAGATGCGCCGGAGGAAGGCGCAGAAAACAATCCCGAGTTATCAGCTCGACCAGAGCTGCCCGGAGGAGACGAGGAGTCCGATGGCCACGCTTGATCCCATTGCCGATGCCCTGCCCAGCGCCACCGCGGCCGGACGCGCGCGCGCCACTGCGCTTGCTGCCTATGCCGCGCCGCAGCCGTTGACCGAATGGGTGGAATACCAGTCGCGCGGGCGCCTGCTCATCATCGGCCCGGCTGACATCAGCTGGGCCATGGCCAAGACGCTGGCAGCAGAGCTCGATTGCGTGGTGCTGGCCACGCGCCGGCCCGCCGAAACGCCCGAGTCCGCGCCGCCGGCGCCAACGGCCTACGGCACGGTGGCCAAGCTGGGCGGCCACTTGGGCGCCTTCGCCTTGACATTGCAGGGCGAAGCCGGCGCCACGGCCGACAGCGAAGCCGTGTTCGGCCCGCAGCATGCCGCGCACGACCTGGTGCTGGATCTGCAGGCCGCGCCGGCGATCAAAAGCGAAGTGGCGCCGCCCGGCTATTTTCATGCCTATGATCATGTGGATCGCGAGCAGGCATTGCCGCAGCTGGTCGATCTGGTCGGCGAATTCGAGAAGCCGCGCTACCTGGACTACGATCCGGATATTTGCGCGCACGGTGAGCGTGGCCTCGAAGGTTGTCGCAAATGCTTGGAAGTGTGCGCGGCGGATGCGCCGTTCAGCATTGGCGAGCGCATCGAGATCGATTTCAACCTGTGCCAGGGCTGCGGCAGTTGCACGGCGGTTTGCCCGACCGGAGCGCTGACCTACACCGTCCCACCGGTGTCCGATCAACTCGATGGTCTGCGCCGCCTGCTCAGCGCCTATCGCACGGCCGGCGGCAACGCGCCGGTGCTCGCGTTCCATGGCGAGGATTATGATGCCGAAGTGTTGCAGCAGTTGCCCGAGCACAACCTGCCGCTGGCAGTGGAGAGCGTCGGCAGCCTCGGCCTGGAAGCCTGGCTGACGCTGCTGGCCTATGGCGCGCACCAGATTCGCCTGCTGACACCGCCGACGACGGCGCCCACATTGTTGGACACCAGCCGTGGCGAAATCGAACTGCTGCAGCTCGTGCTCACGGCCCTCGGTGATGCCCATGCCGCCGCGCGGGTGCAGCTGCTGTTGACGGCGGAGGAGGCGCTGCAGGCGGCGACGCCACCAGCACTGGTCAGTGAGTACGCCACTTTTGCCGCGCTTGGCGACAAGCGCGAGATCCTGCGCATGGCGCTCGCGCACCTGCAGCAGCAGGCGCCGGCTGCTGCGGCGCGACAGCCGTTGCCGAAGCGCGCGCCATTCGGTGCCATCGCGGTCAGCGATGCCTGCACCCTGTGCATGGCCTGCGTCTCGGTCTGCCCGACGGCGGCCGTGCAGGGCGGCGGCGATGAACCCAAGCTGTGGTTCCAGGAAGAGCGCTGTGTGCAATGCGGCATGTGCGCGACTGCTTGCCCGGAGGATGCCATCACGCTTGATCCACGACTGGATTTTGCTGCTCAGCTGCAGCCCGAGCGCCGCCTGCTGCATGAAGAGCGCATGCAGCTGTGCCTGGATTGCGGCAAGCAATTCGCGACCCGCAAGATGATCGAGCGGATGAAGGAAAAACTCAGCAATCACTGGATGTTCCAGACGCCGGAGGCGAAGCAGATACTGCTGCTGTGCGACGATTGCCGCATCCAGCGTGCCTTCGACGACAACGGCGGCATCAATCCGCACCGCGATTGATTTCAGGGCGCGCGAACGCTGGCAGGTCAAGGCATGGCAGCAACAATTGTCTTGACTTGGATCAGGCGGCATGGCCATAGTAGAGAGCAAGGAGGAGCGCACGGGCTTGCACGATCATCGGCCTACACAGAGTCGTGACGGTTCCGGCACATTGCCTATGGCAGCTACAAATACGAATTCAAAGCCTTCGCCTGCCACGCATGCTCGTGCAGCGGATGCGGTGCAGTTGCAAGCGGCGCAGGAGCGCATCGAGCTTTACGCGCTGCTTGCCATCCTGCTGCGCCAGCCGCCGAATGCTGAACTGCTGGCGAGCCTGGCTGCCATCACCCTGCCCGCCGCAGCGGCGGATGAACCCGAGTTGACCAGCGCTTGGCGGCGCCTGCAAGCCGCTGCGCAAAAAGCCGACCCGGCTGCGGTCAACGACGAATTTCACGATTTGTTCATCGGCATGGGCCGCGGCGAAGTGCTGCCCTATGCCAGCTGGTACGTGGCCGGCTTTCTCATGGACCGCCCGCTGGTGGCACTGCGCAGCGACCTGGCGCGCCTGGGCATTACCCGCAGCGACGACAACAAGGATCCGGAAGATCACGCGGCGGCGCTGTGCGAGACCATGGCCTTGCTCGCGGATCCGCTGGACGGCGTGAATACACAGGAGCAGCGCCAGTTCCTGCTCATGCACATGGCGCCGTGGCTGGGGCGGTTGTGGGCCGACATCACGAATGCCAGCAGCGCCGATTTCTATCGCGCGGTCGCGGCCCTGGGCGCGGCTTTTTTCGCAGTCGAACAATCTTGGCTGAATTTGCCATGAACAAAGAACGGATTTCCTTTTGGAGTCGAGCTATGAAACGCAAACCGCAAACAGTTGATGAATCCCGCCGGCGCCTGCTTGGCAGCGCTTTCGGGCTGGGCGCGGTCGGCGTCGGCGCGGGCGCCTTCGGCATGAAGGTGATGCACGACGGCGACGCGGCCGATGCCGCCACGGCAGAGAGCAAGACCAGCACCTATCGCGAAACAGAACACATCCGCCGTTACTACAGCACCGCCTGGTAACAGCGCACCGTCTCAGGAGATTGCTGCCATGAAACTCATTCGCAAGCACGCCCGCGTTGAGCAAGGTGCTGTTCCTTCTGGAGCAACGCTGGATCGACGCGCCTTCCTCAAGCGCTCCGGCCTCACTGTGGGCGGCACGGCGCTGGCCAGCACCTTGCCGCTGGGCATGATGCGTCGTG
>DATGUT010000250.1:0-2756 GCA_035301185.1 Salinisphaeraceae bacterium | reverse complement strand
ATTGGATGATGCGCGCGCCCTGGATCATGGCCTGGGCCAGCTTGCCCATGGCGATCTTGCCATCGGGGATGAGCACGAAAGCGGTGATGCCAGCGCGCGCAGCGTAGGCCGCGGCGGACGCCGAAGTGTTGCCGGTCGAGGCGCAAATGATGGCCTTGGCGCCTTCGGCAACGGCCTGGGTCACGGCCACCGTCATGCCGCGATCCTTGAACGAGCCGGTTGGGTTCAGCCCTTCATATTTCACGTACAGGGCGCCGTCGAAGCCGACATCGGCGGCCATGTTGTGCAGCTGGATCAACGGCGTATTGCCCTCGCCGAGGCAGATGGCTGGTGTGTTCGGAGCCAGCGGCAGGCGCTCGCGATAGCGATCAATCAAGCCAGTGTAGCGTTTGGTCATGGTCATGTCGTCAGTCTGCAAAATCGGCCACGCGCAGGTGCACGAGTCCAGCGCGTGAATAGGGCAAGGCCCGGATCTGGTCCAGCACCCTGAGTAAATAGCCCTCCCGCACCGGCTTGGTCACGATGATGATGGCGGCATCGTCAGTAGCGTCGATCGGATCCTTTTGCAGGATCGACTCGATGCTGATCTCCATCTCGGCCAGCAGGCGGGTGATTTCGGCCATCACACCGGGCTCGTCGGCGACCTGCAGCCGGAAATAGTGGCCGCAGACGAACTCTTCGTGGCCCAGAATCGTGGCCGGGTTGATGGCATCGGGCTGGAAGGCGAGATGCGGCACGCGCCCGGACGGATCAATGCTGTGGATGCGCACCGTATCGACCAGATCCGCCACCACAGCGGAGGCTGTGGGCCCGGCCCCGGCGCCGGCGCCGTAATAGCCGGTTGGGCCGACGGCGTCAGCATACACCATGACCGCGTTTTTTTCGCCTTCGACCGTGGCCAGCATTGCCTGCTCCGGCACCAGCGCCGGATGCACGCGCAACTCCACGCCTTCCTCGCGCTTGATGGCGATGCCGAGGTGCTTGATGCGATAGCCCAGCTCTGCCGCATGCTCGATGTCTTCGGCCTGCAGCTCGCGGATGCCCTGGGTGTAGATCTTGGCAAACGACAGCGGAATGCCGAACGCAATGCTGGCGAGGATGGCCAGCTTGTGGGCAGCATCGATGCCTTCGACATCGAAGGTCGGGTCAGCCTCGGCAAAACCCAGTTCCTGTGCCTCGGCCAGGGCTTCGGCAAAGGTCTTGCCCGCAAACATCATCTGGCTGAGGATGAAGTTGCCGGTGCCGTTGATGATGCCGGCCAGCCATTCGATGTGGTTGGCGGCGAGGCTCTCGCGAATCACCTTGATGATGGGAATGCCGCCGGCCACTGCGGCCTCGAACGAGACCACCACGTCTTTCTGGTCGGCAGCCGCGAAAATGGCGTCACCATGAATCGCGATCAACTGCTTGTTCGCGGTCACCACGTGCTTGCCGTTGGCAATCGCGGCCATGACCAGGTCATAGGCATCGGTTTCGCCACCGATCAGCTCCAGCACGACATCCACGTCCGGGTCGTTGACCACATCGGCGGGCTGGTCGGTCATGCGGATCTCAGCGGTGTCACAATCACGTGCGCGCTCCAGATCCCGCACCGCGGCATGGACGACGCGAATCCGACGCCCGGCGCGCCGGGTGATTTCATTGCCATTGACTTCCAGCAGGCGCACCACGCCAGCACCCACGGTGCCCAGCCCCAGCACGCCGACATTGATCGGTTGCACTACTACTTACCTCGCTTGCTTGACCAGCTTTGCTGGCGTTGTTCGAAAGGCCGCATTGGCTGCGGCCGCTCAGTCGCCGCCCGCAGCGCCGTCGCGCCTGAGCATGCGCTTGATGTTGCGCAGCGCCTGGCGAATGCGCTGGTCGTTTTCAATCAGGCCGATGCGCACATGACCCTCGCCATGATCGCCAAAGCCAATCCCCGGCGATACCGCGACCTGCGCTTCGCGCAGCAGCATCTTGCTGAACTCGAGCGAGCCCATGTGCCGGTAGGGCTCGGGAATCGGCGCCCACACGAACATGGTCGCCTGCGGTTTTTCCACCGCCCAGCCCAGCTCATTCAGGCCGTCGCAAAACACGTCGCGGCGATGCTGATACATGTCGCGGATGTCACGCACGCAATCCTGCGGGCCATTCAGGGCGGCAATGGCAGCCACCTGCATCGGCGTGAACACGCCATAATCAAGATAGGATTTCATCTTTGCCAGCGCCGCAATCAGCGTGGCACTGCCGCACATGAAGCCGATGCGCCAGCCAGGCATGTTATAGCTTTTCGACAGCGAAAACGATTCCACCGCGACTTCCCTGGCGCCGGGCACCTGCAGGATCGAAGGTGCCTGGTAGCCGTCAAAGCAGAGATCGGCATAGGCCAGGTCCTGAATGATCCACAAGTCATGCTCGCGCGCGATCTCGACCATGCGCTCGAAGAAGTCGAGCTCGACGCACTGCGTGGTCGGATTGCTGGGGAAGTTCAGCAGCAGCATCTTCGGCCGCGGCCAGGCTTCGCGGATGGCGCGCTCCAGCTCGGCACCAAAATCCTCGCCGGGCAGCATGCGCACATGGCGCACGTCGGCACCGGCGATGACCGCACCGTAAGGGTGAATCGGATAGGCCGGGTTGGGCACCAGCACCTGGTCGCCGCGCTCCAGGGTCGCCAGCATCAGGTGTGCCAGCCCCTCCTTGGAACCGATCGTGGCAATAGCTTCGGTTTCGGGGTCCAGCTCGACGTCGTAGCGGCGCTTGTACCAGTCGCAAAT
>DATGUT010000249.1:0-11720 GCA_035301185.1 Salinisphaeraceae bacterium | reverse complement strand
GAGCAGTGGCTGGCCGTGATTGACCAGCCGGGCAGACTGCGCTCCGCTGTTGAATTGCCCGACGACATCCTCGCCAAGGCATTCAAAAGCTATGCCCTGCGCCACTGGAGCGCCGCCGCCCGGCTGTATCCGCAACTGGTCGAGCAGCTGCAGCCGGGGCCACAAGCGCGCTACGAAATGCAGCACTACATCGCCCTGCTGTTTGCCCAGGATCATCGCCCCGAAGCGCTGCTCTGGTTCGCCCGCCTCGATCCGGCGCGCATGGACGATCATACCCGTGGCTGGCAGGCGCGCGCGGCCATCCAGCAACAGCGCTGGCCGCTGGTCATCGATGCCATTCGCGCCATGCCCGCAGAGCAGGCCGACGAAGAGGAATGGCAATACTGGCGCGGCCGCGCCTTGCTGGCCATCGGCGACGATGACCAGGCGCGGCAAATCCTGGAACCACTTGCCCGCGAGCGCTCCTATCACGGCTATCTTGCCGCCGATCTGCTGGGCATGGGCTACAGCTTCAATGAGCGCCCGCTGCCGGCCAACAATGCCGCGCGCAACAGGATTCTGGCCAAGCCCGCCCTGGCCCGGGCCGCGGAGCTGCACGCGCTCGATCGCGGCTGGCAGTTCCGCCTGGAATGGAACGCGCTGATCCGCCACCTCGAGGCGGACGAATTGCGCGAGGCGGCCCGACTGGCGGCCCAGCGCGGCTGGTATTCACGCGCCATCATCACCCTGGCGCGGAGCAATTACTGGGATGATCTCGATATTCGCTATCCAACGCCGTTTCTTGAACAAATCGAGGATGCGGCAGCGCTGGGTAATCTCTCGGCAGCTTATATCCTCGCCATCATGCGCACCGAAAGCCTGTTTGTGCCCACGGCCGTCTCGCCTGCCGGAGCCGTCGGCCTGATGCAACTCATGCCGGGCACGGCGGCGCTGATGGCAGGCAAGCTCGGCATGGCCAAACCATCGCGCCTGGCGCTGTATCAGCCGACCACCAACATCCGCCTTGGTACCGGCTATCTGCAGCGCATGCTGGCGCGCTTCGGCGGCAACCCCGCGCTGGCGGCGGCCGCCTACAACGCCGGGCCCGGCAAAGTGCAACACTGGCTGCCGCAAACTGATGACCTGGCGCCAGCAATCTGGATCGCGAATATCCCGTACACGGAAACCCGCAAATACGTGCAAAACGTGCTCGCCCACATGATGGTATTCCGCTATCGCCTGGGCGCCGGGCCGCTGTCGCTGTCGCGGCAATTGCCGGCGGTGCAGAGCCACTATCTACGAGAATCCTGATGCAGACCTATCTGGTTGGCGGCGCCGTGCGCGACGAATTGCTCGGCCTTGCAGCGAGCGAGCGTGACTGGGTCGTGGTCGGCAGCACGCCGCAGGCGATGCAGGCCGCCGGCTACACGCCGGTGGGCCGCGATTTCCCGGTGTTCCTGCACCCCGAAACCAAGGAGGAATACGCACTGGCGCGCACCGAGCGCAAGTCGGGCCACGGCTATCACGGCTTCGTCTTCCAGGCCGGCTCCGATGTCACGCTGGAACAAGACCTGCGCCGGCGCGATCTCACCATCAATGCCATGGCGCGTGCTCCCGATGGCAGCCTGATCGACCCCTTCGGCGGCCAGCAGGATTTACAGCGGCGCGTCCTGCGCCACGTGTCGCCCGCGTTTGTCGAAGACCCGCTGCGCATTCTGCGCCTGGCGCGCTTCTATTGCCGCTTTGCGCCACTCGGCTTTCAGGTCGCGGCGGAAACCATGGCCTTGCTGCGGCGCATGGTCACGAGCGGCGAAGTCGATCACCTGGTGCCGGAGCGTGTGTGGGCCGAAACCGAGCGCGCGCTGCTGCACGACGAGCCGCAGCTGTTTTTTTATCTGCTGCGCGAATGCGGTGCGCTGGCGCGCCTGTTCCCGGAACTGGATGCTCTGTTCGGCGTGCCGCAGCCCATGGAACATCACCCGGAAATCGACAGCGGCGTGCATACGCTGCTGGTGCTTGGGCAAAGCGCTGCCATGCAGGCACCGCTGGTGGTGCGCTATGCGGCGCTGTGCCACGACTTCGGCAAAGCCAGGACACCGCCGCAGAAATGGCCGGCGCATCACGGCCACGAAGAAGCCGGCGTGCCGCTGGCCGAAGCCTGCAGCAGACGCCTGCGCGTGCCCCGGCAAATCCGCCAGGAGGCCATGCTGGCGACCCGCTGGCACACGCATGTGCACCGCTTTGCGGTGCTGCGCCCAGGCACGGCGCTGAAACTGTTCGAGGCGCTGGATGCATTTCGCCGTCCGCAGCGGCTGGCGCACCTGCTGCAGGTATGCGAAGCGGACGTGCGCGGGCGCGTCGGCTTTGAGCAGCGCGCCTACGTGCAGCCGGCGCTGGTGCGCGCCGCGTTTGCCGCCGCCACCGCGGTGGATGCGCAGAAATTCGCCGCCGCCGGCCTGCAGGGCGCGGACATCGCCGCCGCTCTGCGCCGCGCGCGCCTGGCCGCCATTGCCCGCACCGGCAACGAGGATGCCGTGTAGGCGCACGACATGCCAGTATTGTTGCTTGAGACACACCCATGACGCAGCCCGCCGCTTCGCCCGCAGCAGTTTTCATTACCGGTGCTGGGCGCAATCTCGGCGCTTACATGGCGCAACACCTGCATGCTGCGGGCCAGCCGGTGATCGCGCATTATCGCAGCAGAACCACGCAAACCGCCGCTCTGGCCGCTGCGGGTGTAGACTTGGTGCAAGGCGATTTCAGCGCTGCCGAGGCGATTGCCGCGGTTGCGGCCAAGGTGCAGGAGGCAGCGCCGCGGCTGCGCGCGATCATCCACAACGCCTCGGCGTTCGCGCCGACCGCAGCAGCCGATCTGGCGGCCGCGCGCCAGATGCAGGAGTTCTTCACCGTGCACATGCTGGCGCCGTTCCTGCTCAACCGCCTGCTGGCCGCGAACCTCGCCGGCAGCGCCGAGGAGCCGGCCGACATCATCCACATCACCGATATTTATGCCGACAATCCGGCGGTCGAGTTCGACAGCTATTGCGCCACCAAGGCCGGCCTGCAGAATCTGGCATTGTCGGCGGCCAAGCACCTGGCGCCGGCCATCAAGGTCAACGTCATTCAACCGGGGCCGATTCATTTCCAGGACTGGCACGATACGATCCAGCGCCAGCGGGTGCTGGCGGCAACCCCGCTGGCGCGCACGGGCGGCGCGGCGGCCATCTTAACCGCCGTCAAAGGCATACTCGCCAACCCGTTCCAGACCGGCGCCATCATCAGCGTCGATGGTGGCCGGCGCCTGACCGGGCGCTGAAAGTGTGTTGACGATCAATCGGCCAACGCCATGGGTGTCAAGGGCTGTTCACTGGCGTCGAACGCAGCCCAGAGATCGCGATAACGGCTGCCGAGCACCGGGTGGCGCCCATCCGGCAACAGCTCCGCCAGCGGCTTGAGCACGAACGCGAAGCGCAGGATGTCCACGCGCGGCACCTGCAAATCCGCCGTCTCCAGCACATGCTCGCCATACAGCAGCAAGTCCAGGTCCATGGTCCGCGAACGCGTCCTGTCGCTGTGCGGGCGCCCACATTGCTGTTCTATGGCACGCAGCGCATGCACCAGGTCCAGCGCCGCCAGGTCGGTGTCGAAACCCACCACGAGATTGCCGAACATGGCGCCGTCGAAGCCGATGGCCGGACAGGCGTAAATGGTCGAAACCTGCAGGGTGCCAAAGCGCTGACGCAGCAGGCGCAGGGCCTGGGCAATATGCCGGCGCGGCTCGATGTTGCTGCCCACGCCGATGAAAACCTGCTCGCTGGTTGCTGCCATCACCCCTGCTTCCCGCTTGTCTTGTGTCACATGCCGCGGTCCATGCTAAACGATGCCAATGATTGCCGGATTGCAGATATGCGCCGTTATTGTGCCTGCGCCCGACCAGCAGGCATCATGGCGGTTCGCCAAAAACAGAGACATCAGTGCTGGCACGAATGCTGCCCGGATTGTCGCTCCAGTGCAGCACCAGTGGCCGCTCGCCCACCGTAGTCCCGGCCACGGCAAACACGGCCGGCGCCGCCGGCGCGCGCCGCGGTTGCGGGCTTTGGCGAACAAAGTCCAGCAATTCCCGAATCGTCACCATGATGTACGGCGGCTCATCGAGCTGCGGCAGCGGCGCTTGCAAATCCATGGCCGCTAGAATGTCGAGATCAAGCGGCCGATTGGCCACTTTGCTCATGGGATCCGTGCGATCGCGCCCCAGCGCTGTTTCCAGCGCATTGAACTGGCGTTTCAAATCCTGCTCGTCACTCGTGCGCGGCAGCAGCATGGCCATGTTGATGAAATCCAGGTCGGATTGCATGCCGCGCGGCCGGGTCCACTGGGCGCTGCTCACAATCAAGGTCCGATGCCGGCGCAGCAGATGCTGCAGCGCCAGGCCGATGTTTTCCGCCGGCGCGATATTACTGCCTATGCCGACAAGCTGCCACATGGAATCAGCATAGCAGTTTGCGCCAGCTGGCAGGGTCTTGTCGCGCCCGCTTGCGCTGGATGACTGTTTTTATGGCCGCATCTCTGGTTCCTGCCTTTCGACCGGCACTTGCTACCGCCGCTCCAGCGTGACCGTGGGGCTGACCATGCCTTCTATGTCGATGCTTTTGGTGACGCTGATCTGCAGCCAGCGCAAATCGAATTCCTGCCACAACTCGTCGGCCAGGCCACCGGCAAACTCCTCCAGCAGCCGGCGCGGCTGGCGCCGAGCAAAGGCGCGCACGCGGATGACGACGGCGGCATAGTCCAGATAATGCTCACCCGCCGGGGCCTGCGCCGGCACCAGCGCCAGCGCGACATTCAGCGTTTGTGGCTGCTCGTGCTCCCAATCGTAAACACCGATGTAGGTGGGCACCTTGATATCGGGCACGCGAATCGACCAGTGGTCTTGGCTCATGCCTGCTCCAGGATTGGGTCCGGCGGTGGTGTCAGCTCAGTCAGCGGCCAGCGCGCACGCGCATCGACGGCCGTGATGCCGGGGCGCATGTCGCCCGCCCGCAGCCAGCCGACGAGCGCAATCATGGCCGCGTTGTCGGTGCAGAACTCGTGGCGCGGAAAATGCAAGGCAACCCCATCGCGCCGGCATTGCTCGCCCAACATCGTGCGCAGATGCTGGTTGGCGCCGACACCGCCAGCCACCACCAGGCGCTTGCAGCCGGTTGCCCGCAACGCGCGCCGGCATTTGCCGGCCAGGGTTTCCACCACCGCCTGCTCGAAACTGGCGGCAATGTCGGCATGATCCGCCGCACCACCGGCCTTGACCGCCAGCATGACCGCCGTTTTGAGCCCGGAAAAGGAGAAGTCCAGGCCCGGGCGGCGCAGCATCGGGCGCGGGAAGTCGTAGCGCTCGCGCACACCCTGCTGCGCCAGGCGCGCCAGTGCCGGGCCGCCGGGATAGCCCAGGCCGAGAATCTTGGCGGTCTTGTCGAACGCCTCGCCCACGGCATCATCCAGGCTTTGCCCGAGCAGATGATAGTCTCCCACCGCGCGCACTTCGACCAGCATGGTGTGGCCGCCGGAAACCAGCAGTGCCACGAATGGGAACGCGGGCGGATCGCGCTCCAGCAGCGGCGACAGCAAGTGCCCTTCCATGTGATGCACGCCCAGCACCGGCACATCCAGGCTCATGCCCAGCCCGGCGGCCACCGTGGCGCCCACCAGCAGCGCGCCGACCAGGCCGGGGCCGCGGGTGTAGGCAATGCCGTCGATGCGCCTGCAATCGGCAGCAACACGCACCTGATCGAGCAGCGGCAGCAGCTTGCGGATGTGATCGCGCGAGGCCAGCTCCGGCACCACGCCGCCATAGTCCGCATGCAGCGCCACCTGGCTGTGCATGGCATGCGCCAGCAGACCGTGATTGCCGTACAGTGCCACCGCCGTTTCGTCGCAGGAGGATTCGATGCCGAGAATGGTGCGACCGACAGTGGTCGGCTTGTGAGCAGGGCTTTGCAAAATAAGGCAATGAAGCATAGAATATATTGCCTCATTTTAACGGGCACCTGCGCTTTCTGCACGTGCCCACAACCAGCCACGGAGAGTGATTGCTTAATGCCTAGCGTACGAGTGAAAGAAAATGAGCCGTTCGAGGTCGCACTGCGCCGCTTCAAACGTAGTTGCGAAAAAGCGGGAGTCGTCACCGAAGTACGCCGTCGGGAATTTTTCGAAAAACCCTCGCAGGTGCGCAAGCGCAAGCGCGCGGCCGCCGTCAAGCGTTATGCCAAGCGCCTGCAGCGTGAACAACAACGCTTCACGCGCCAGTACTAAACCATCCCCCAACCGCCACCAGGCATGGCGGGCAGTGTAGCAATAAATCATGTCCCTGAAGGATCAGCTGCGCGATGACATGAAGCGCGCCATGCGCGAGCGTGACAAGGCACGCCTGTCCGTCATTCGCATGCTGCAGGCAGCGATCAAGCAGCGCGAAGTCGATGACCAGACCGAACTGGACGATACGGCTGTACTCGCCGTCATCGACAAGATGGTCAAGCAGCGGCGCGATGCCGAGGCCCAATACCAGGCCGCCGGCCGCACCGAGTTGGCGGCAGCCGAGGCCGCTGAAATCGCGGTGTTGCAAGCCTATTTGCCGGCGCAGTTGACGCCTGCGGAAATCGACCAGGCGATCACGGCGGCCATCGACGAAACCGGCGCCTCGTCCATGCGCGACATGGGCCGGGTCATGGGCGTGCTCAAGCCTCGCCTGCAAGGACAGGCCGACATGGGCGAGGTCAGCAAGCGGCTGAAATCTCGGCTACAGTAGTCCCTGAGTTCGGTTATCCATCGCTTATCCAGGGGATCTGGAGATGGCTGCGCAGCGCTTGCATTCATGAGCCGCATTCCCGACGACTTCATCGACAGCGTGCTGGAGCGCACGGACATCGTGCCTCTGATTGAGGCGCGCGTGCCGCTCAAGAAAACGGGGCGCGAGTACCAGGCGCGCTGTCCGTTCCACGACGAGAGAACACCATCGTTCACCGTGTCGCCGCAAAAGCAGTTTTATCACTGCTTTGGTTGCGGTGCGCATGGCACGGCCATCAGCTTCCTGATGGAATACGATCGCATGGAGTTCCGCGATGCGATCGGGCTGCTGGCACAGCAGGCGGGCCTGGAAATGCCCCAGGGCGACCAACAGCGCGGCCAAGACGGCTCTCGCTTGGCGCCATTGTATGAGGCCATGGAGCAGGCCAGCAGATTTTATCGGCAGGCGCTGCGCCGCGCGCCGCAGCCAATCGACTACCTGAAACGCCGAGGCATTACCGGCGCCACCGCGAAGCAATTCGCCCTCGGTTACGCGCCCGACGACTGGCACAGCCTGCAGCGCCTGCCGGACCGGAGTGCGGCGATTCGCGCCGGGCTGCTGATCGAGCGCGAGGATGGCAGAACTTGGGATCGCTTTCGCAATCGCATCATGTTCCCGATTCGCGACACGCGCGGGCGCATCATCGCCTTTGGTGGGCGCACACTGGGCGAAGACAGGGCCAAATACCTCAACTCGCCCGAAACACCGCTGTTTCACAAATCGCGACACATGTACGGCCTGTATGAGGCCCGGCAGGCTTTGCGGGAATTACCGCGCCTGTTGGTGGTCGAAGGCTATATGGATGTCATTGCCCTGGCCCAGCACGGTTTCGCCAACACCGTGGCCACGCTGGGCACCGCAACCACAGCGGAACAGTTGAATCTGCTGTTCCGCCATACCGACGAAGTCATGTTCTGCTTCGACGGCGATGCAGCAGGCGAGCGCGCGGCGCAAAAGGCCATGCACGAAAGCCTGCCGGTGATGCGCGGCGCGCGCCGGGTGCGGTTTTTGTTCCTGCCCGCGGGTGAAGATCCCGACAGCCTGGTACGCGGCGCGGACGGCCCGGCGCGCCTGCAGGCCGCCATCGAGCAGGCGCAACCATTGTCTGCATTGCTGTTGCAACACGTGACCGGTGGCGCTCCGGAGCTGGCGACACCGGAGCAGCTCGCACAGGTGAAGGAGCGGGCCAGGCCATTGTTCGCGGCCATGCCGCCGGGCACATTTCGCGAGGAAATGGGCAAAGAGCTGGCACGGCTGACGCGGGACGAGCCGGAGCCGCTGCTGGTAGAGCTCACCAGCCGCCGGGACACTGCCGCACAAACCGCCGACAATGCACGCGCGATTCGAGTCACGGCTGCCTCCACAGCGCTGCAATTGCTGCTGCACGACCCAGCGCTGGCGCAGCAGGTCGACGACACCGCAGCCTTGCGCGCAAGCTCGGTGCGCGGTGCCGAATTGGTTGCCGACGCGGTTGAATTTTTCCGCGCCAACCCAATCATATCCTTGGCAAGATGGCTGGAGCGCTACCGTGATCAGCCCATCTTCGAACGATTACAGCTGATTGCCGTTACGCCACCGCCCGGAGACGATGCCGACCAGCATCGCCAGGCGTTCATGGACAGCATTCGGCAAATACTGCAATCCAATAGGCAGGAGCAGTTGCGCGAACGCTACAACGCGCTTCTTGCAAGTCAATCCACGCGCCGGCTGGATGATGATGAAGCACAGGAACTGCGCGCGATTCTGGCGCAGCTCAAGCCAGGTTAAGAGGCTGCGCGACATTGGTCTTTTAACATACAACTGGCAGCCACGCAAATCAATTGATATACTGAAGGATTCACGCCTGAATCTTCAGCCATGCACGGCCCCAACCAGCGGTTCTACATGAGCAAAGACAAGAAATCCCAACTCCGGCTACTCATTGCACACGGCAAGCAGAAAGGTTACCTGACTTACGCCGAGGTCAATGACACCTTGCCGGACGATATCGTCGATCCTGAACAAATCGAGGATATCGTCAACATGATCAGTGACATGGGCATCACGGTGTACGAGACGGCACCGGATGACGACAGCCTGTTGCTGTCTGAAACCACAGTCAACGAAGATGACGACGCGGCGGAAGAAGCCGCCGCCACACTGGCCGCGCTCGACCCGCAGCTGGGCCGCACGACCGACCCGGTGCGCATGTACATGCGCGAAATGGGCACGGTCGAGCTGCTCGACCGCGAAGGCGAGATTCGCATCGCCAAACGCATTGAGGAAGGGCTGGCGGAAATGATGTACGCCCTCGCCTACTTCCCCTCCACCACCGGTCGCCTGCTGGAGCTGCACGACGAGCTGGTGGCCAACAAGAAGCGCATGAGCGATCTGCTGGTCGGTTTTGTCGATCCTGAAACCGGCGATCCGATCGTGACGGCGCAGAACGAGGAAGACGAAGAAGGCGCTGCCGCGAACAGCGGCGAGCCCGACCCGCAAGAAGTGGCCGCACAGTTCAAGAAGCTGCGCAAGCTGCACAAGGCGGCAGTGCAGCAGTTGCAAACGCACGGCCGTGACGACGAGCGTACGGAAGAGGCCTTGGCCACCCTGGCCACGCAATTCATGCGCTTCAAGCTGACCAACAAGTATCAGGACGATATCGCCCTGCAACTGCGCACCACCATGCTGGACATTCGCAGCACCGAGCGCGCAATGCTCAAGATCTGCGTCACCGAAGGCGGCATGCCACGGCGCGATTTCATCCGCCAATTGCCCGACAACCTGACCAACGACGCCTGGCTGGACAAATTGATCCGAGCCAAGCGGCGTTATTCGTCCACCATCCGAGCGCGGCGCGAAGACCTCGAACGGGCGCAGGAACACATACGCCAGATCGAAGCCGAAAACGACATGACCATCGCCCAGATCAAGGAGATCAACCGGCGCATGTCGATCGGCGAAGCCAAGGCGCGGCGGGCGAAAAAGGAAATGGTCGAGGCCAACCTGCGCCTGGTCATCTCCATCGCCAAGAAATATACCAACCGCGGCCTGCAATTTCTCGATCTGATCCAGGAAGGCAACATCGGCCTGATGAAGGCGGTCGACAAGTTCGAATACCGCCGTGGCTACAAGTTCTCGACCTACGCCACCTGGTGGATTCGCCAGGCCATCACGCGCTCGATTGCCGACCAGGCGCGCACCATCCGCATCCCGGTGCACATGATCGAGACCATCAACAAGCTCAACCGCATCTCGCGGCAAATGCTGCAGGAGATGGGCCGCGACCCGACCCCGGAAGAGCTGTCCGAACGCATGGAAATGCCCGAGGACAAGGTGCGCAAGGTGCTCAAGATCGCCAAGGAGCCGATCTCCATGGAGACACCGATCGGCGACGACGACGATTCGCACCTGGGCGACTTCATCGAGGACGCCAATGCCATCGCGCCGGACGAATCCGCCTCCGGTCAGTCGTTGCGCGAAGCCACCCACAACACGTTGGCGAGCCTGACCCCGCGCGAAGCCAAGGTGCTGCGCATGCGTTTCGGCATCGACATGAACACCGACCACACGCTGGAAGAAGTCGGCAAGCAGTTCGATGTCACCCGCGAGCGCATCCGCCAGATCGAAGCCAAGGCCCTGCGCAAGCTGCGCCACCCTTCGCGGGCGACGTTCCTCAAAAGCTTTCTCGACGAATAACACTGCGCGCCCTGCTCTATTACCACGGTATTGCCTCGGTGATCGAGTAGGGCGCATTTCCTTCGCTAGCTGCCACTTGGCGCCAATCTGCGTTGCGATTATAGTGCGCCACTCGGCGGGCCTGTAGCTCAGAGGTTAGAGCAGGGGACTCATAATCCCTTGGTCGGCGGTTCGAATCCGCCCGGGCCCACCATTTAAATCAACCGCTTATAGAATCGGGCTGCCACAAAAACAAACAGAAGGTACATTAATAGGTACACTTACAGGCCGGAGATGGTGCAGTGGCGACCATTACAAAAACCCCAGCAGGATGCTGGAAGGCAGTCGTAAGACGACAAGGCTGGCCACCGCGAAGACTTGGCGCACCAAACGCGATGCCGAAGACTGGGCGCGTCAGACCGAAGACGAAATGGCTCGCGGCATATTCCAAAGGCACGCCCCTGCCGAACGCCTCACGCTTGCCAACGCCATCAAGCGCCACCTGCAAGACATCACCCCCACCAAGAAATAAAGCACGCCAACTGCCGAACGCGCCAAAGCCCGAAAGCTCGACTCGGCGCTGGGAGCTACAGCCTGGTCGCAATCACACCCGACATCGTCGTCACCTATCGTGACGCCTAGCTCGCAGCGGGCTTGTCCCGCGATACCGTGCGTTTGCAGCTTGCCCTGCTCTCCCACATTTTCGAAATTGTCATCAAGGAATGGTGTGTTGGGCTCTGGGCCAACCCATGCCGCGCTGTGCGCACACCAAGCCCGGTGCCGCCCGCGATCGACGCGTGACCCCGGATGAAGAAGAACGATTGCTACAGGCGGCTCACAGCCAATTCAATCCCATGGTGTGGCTGATGATCCGGCTCGCACTGGCCACCGCCATGCGTGCTGGTGAAATCCAGCGCCTTTGCCGTTCTGACGTCGACTTGAAGCGCAGGAGAGCTCTGTTGCGTGACACGAAAAGCAGCCAGGCAAGAACAGTGCCGCTCAGTAACGAGGCGACGAGCATACTGCGCGAAGCCTTCGACAGCCCCATTCTTTCCATCGACTGCGAGGATCTTCTTTGGCGAGCCCGGACGTGACGGCACAAGACGCGGCTTCGAGTATAAGGTGGACCCTATTGTCAAGACCAGTTACCAGTGGATTTAAGATAGAAGCCACTGTGCTGTGAATGCCGCTCCATACTGATTACCAACAACGGATATAATCCGCTCTTGGGGGTTTCGGGGGCAAAGCC
>DATGUT010000248.1:0-7792 GCA_035301185.1 Salinisphaeraceae bacterium | reverse complement strand
CTTCCAGTTCCTGCCGCTCCTCTTCCTTCAGCGTTACCTTATAGCGTTTCATCTGCTTATCCTCTCGTTTCGATTGCGACAAGAGGGTAAGCTATCATGTTATATGAGACAGTTCATCCGTGACAGAACACTAGAGCGCCTGCCAGGTGGCGGCGAGCGGATAGCGCCGGCTGCCGTCGAACGGCCGCCGAGTGATGGCGGGCCCTGGCGCGGCCTGCGCACGCTTGTATTCGCTGCCGCGAATCAACGCGGTGACGCGCTCGACCGTAGCGGCATCGTAGCCCTGGGCACAAATGCTTTCGATTGATTCATCCGCCTCGACATAGGCTTCGATGATGGCATCGAGAGTCGCGTAATCCGGCAGGCTGTCGCTGTCGAGCTGCTCGGCACGCAATTCTGCCGATGGCGGGCGCATGATGACGCGCTCCGGAATCGCCGCCGACAGGGTGTTGCGATACCGGGCCAGGCGATACACCCAGCTCTTGTATACGTCCTTGAGCGGCGCATAGCCGCCGCACATGTCACCATACAGGGTTGCATAACCGACCGCTGACTCGCTCTTGTTGCCGGTTGCCAGCAGCAGCGAGCCAAACTTGTTCGACCACGCCATCAGCAGGATGCCGCGAATGCGCGCCTGCAGGTTCTCTTCGGTGGCATCAGCAGGCAAATCGCCGAACAAGGGTGCAAGCGCGTCCAGAAACTGGTCGAACAAGGCTTCGATCGACAGTTCCTGGTAATTCACGCCGAGCCGGGCTGCCTGATTGGCGGCGTCGGCGTTGCTGATGGCCGCGGTGTAGCGTGACGGCATGGCCAGCGCATGCACATAACCGGCGCCGAGCGCATCCACGGCTATGGCCATGACCAGCGCCGAGTCGATACCGCCGGAAGCGCCCAGCAATACGCTGGAAAAGCCATTCTCCAGCACATAATCGCGAGTCGCCTGCACCAGCGCCTCATAGACCTGCTGCTCTTGCGTCATCGCCGGCACCACACCGGCAGTTGCGCTGGCTGCTGGCCAGTCCACGCAGTACAGACCGTTTTCAAACAACGGCGCGTGGGTCGTGATCACGCCTGTGGCATCAAGGGCAAGGCTGCTGCCATCGAAGATCAGCTCGCCCTGGCCGCCAACATGATTGACCTGGCACAGCGGCAAGCCGGTTGCCGCAACGCAAGCCTGCAGCCGAGCCTCGCGCTCGGCCTGCACATTGGCATGAAACGGGGAGGCAGCGAGGCTGATCAGCGCATCTGCACCACGTGCCTGCAGCCGCGCATCCTGTTCCGGCCCGGCCAAATCCTCATCCATGGTGATTGCCAGCCGCCAGCCTGCCTGCTCGAACAGCGCGGCGCCGGCGCCGGCAGTGAAATAACGCTGCTCATCACCAACAACAGGATCAGCCAGCACCTGCTTGCGATAGTTGGCCAGCTGCTGGCCATCACGCAGGACGACAGCGGCATTGTAGATGTGCCCCGCGTCGAACTCCGGATAGCCAACCACTACGGTAATGCCCTGTACCGCAGCACGCAGCTCGGCAAGCGCAGTGGCGATGGTTTTTGCCAGGGCACCGCGCCACAGCAGATCCTGGGGCGGATAGCCGGTCAGCGCCAGTTGCGGGAATACCACCACATCGCCGCTGTATTCGTCCCGCGCTCGGGTGGCGGCCGTAACCATCCGCGCCAAATTGGCCTGAATATCGCCAACACGGAAGCGCAGCTGGGCCAGAATGACACGCAATGCGCCATGCTGAGACATGGGCTGCTACCCCGCCAGTACTTCCTGCATTTTTGCGCCAATCTGGGCCGGCGAATGCACCGTGGCCACGCCAGCGGCTTCCAGCGCCTTGAACTTGGCCTCGGCCGTGCCCGTACCGCCGGAAATAATGGCACCGGCATGGCCCATGCGCTTGCCGGGCGGTGCGGTGACGCCGGCGATATAGGCCACGACTGGCTTGGACATGTTGGTCTGGATGTACTCCGCTGCCTCTTCCTCGGCCGTGCCGCCGATCTCGCCGACCATGACCACGCCGTCGGTGGCGTCATCGGCTTCGAACATGGCCAGGCAGTCGGTGAAGTCGAGGCCGTGAATCGGGTCACCGCCAATGCCGACGCAGGTGGTCTGGCCCAGGCCGCAGTTGGTGGTCTGGTGCACGGCTTCGTAAGTCAGGGTGCCGGAGCGCGAGACGATGCCAATGCGTCCCGGCTGGTGAATGTGTCCCGGCATGATGCCGATCTTGCATTCGCCCGGTGTGATCACGCCGGGGCAGTTGGGACCAATCAGGACCGAGTCCGAATCCGCCAGCGCGGCGCGCACGCGCAGCATGTCCAGCACCGGAATATGTTCGGTGATGCAGATGATGGTGCCAATGCCGGCATCCGCCGCTTCCAGGATCGAGTCGGCGGCAAAAGGGGCCGGCACAAAGATCATGCTGGCGTCAGCGCCGGTCTCGGCGACGGCTTCGCGGCAGGTATTGAAGACCGGCAGGTCGAGATGGGTTTCACCGCCGCGCCCTGGCGTGACGCCGCCGACCAGTTGCGTGCCATAGGCCAGGCACTGCTCGGAATGAAAGCTGCCCTGGCCGCCGGTGATGCCCTGACAAATGACCTTGGTGTCCTTGTTGACGAGAATGCTCATAAATGGTTTCCGGTTGGATGCGAAACGATCGAATCTGGGGCAGAGCTGCAATCAGGCCTTGGCGGCCTTGACGACCTTTTCGGCCGCATCGGCCAGATCCTGGGCCGCAATAAGATCGAAGCTGGTCTCGGCCAGCATCTTGCGCCCCTTTTCGGCGTTGGTGCCTTCGAGACGCACCACAACCGGCACGTCGATCCCGGCCTGCTCCACGGCCTGGATGATGCCCTCGGCAATCAGGTCGCAGCGCACGATGCCGCCGAAAATGTTGACCAGAATGGCCTTGACCGCGGCGCCGGAAGTGATCAGCTTGAATGCCTCGGTCACGCGCTCGGCCGTGGCCGCGCCGCCGACGTCGAGGAAGTTCGCCGGCGCGCCACCGTGCAGCTTGACCAGATCCATCGTGCCCATGGCCAGGCCGGCGCCGTTGACCATGCAGCCGATGTCGCCGTCCAGCGTGATGTAGGACAAATCATGTTCCGCTGCCTTGGCCTCGCGTTCATCTTCCTGGCTGGGATCGTGCATGGCGGCGTAATCCGGATGCCGATACAGGGCGTTGTCGTCCAGATTGAGCTTGCCGTCGAGGGCCAGCAGGTCGCCTTGTTCAGTGACCACCAGCGGGTTGACTTCGACCAGTGATGCATCGCACTCGACAAACACGCGATACAGCCCATGCATGAATTTCACGAACGCGCCCACCTGTTTTTTATTCAACCCCAGGAAGAAGCCGAGCTGGCGCGATTGATAGGGTTGCAACCCGGCAGCCGGATGCACGCTGATCTGCATGATTTTTTCCGGCGTCTTGGCGGCCACTTCCTCGATGTCCATGCCGCCGGCCGGCGAGCCGATGAAGGTGATGCGGCGCGTGGCACGATCGACGAGCGCGCTCAGATAGAGCTCGCGCTCGATGGCGGCCGGCTTTTCCACATAAACCGCATTGATCGGCAGGCCCTGGCCTGCTGTCTGCTGCGTGGTCAGTGTACTGCCCAGCATGTCCGCGGCCACTGTGCGCACCTCGTCGGCGTTGTCGCAGATCTTCACGCCGCCTGCCTTGCCGCGACCGCCGGCATGCACCTGCGCCTTGACCACCCAGCGCTCACCACCCAGGGCTTTGGCCGCCTGGACTGCCTCGTCGGCGCTGCGTGCCACTTGGCCGGTGCCGGCTGGCACGCCAAACTGCTTGAAGATTTCCTTGGCTTGATATTCGTGAATATTCATTTATTGCGCCTTTGCAAAAACTGATTCCGCACCGCGTGCCGGCATGCCCGTGCACCCGTCCACGTGGTGGCTAAAACCATGTCATTGTGGCGAATACGGGTTGCTACAGCAACCTCGTTTATCATATTCCGTTCTATAATGGGGGCCGATGCCAACCGGCGCAACAATGCAAATACCATATATAAAAGGCATTTCATGGGTCGCTTGCTAATTGCCATTGTGTTGATTGGAATAGTCTTCTGGGCGCTGCGCAGGCTGTGGCATGGCCCGGCTCCGGCCGCGTCCCAGGATAGCGAGCCACAGTTTGAAAAAACCGTTTGCTGCGCACGTTGCGGCGTCCATGTCAGCGGCCGCATCGCCATCGAGCACGACGGCCGACATTATTGCTGTCCCGAACATCTGCCCCGGTAGCAGGCATGGCAACCTCTGTTGGCCGACAATTGCAGCACTTCGAGGACTGGCGCGCCCTGTCCACCATCAATGCCTATCGCCTGCTGATTGCGGTCGGCCTCGTCGGTGTGCGCTTCAGCCCGTTGCTGCAGCCGCTGATGCAGATCAATCTGCCGGCCCGCTACGCCGGCCTCAGCCTGCTTTATCTGCTGTGCAGCGCTGTTGCCGCAGGCTGCACGGTGTTGCGCCGCCCGCGCTTGCGCACTCAGGTGACCCTGTTCTGCGCCCTCGACATCGTCCTGCTTGCGGCGCTGTGCTTCGCCGGCTCCGGCGTCGGCAGCGGCCTCGGCGCCCTGTTGATCGTGCCCGTGGCCTGTGCTGGGGTGCTGCTGTCGCTGGGCCCGACCATGCTGCTGGCGCTGGTGGCCGCAGTGGCGCTGCTGGCGCAGGAAGCGTTGCGCGAGATTCTGCTGCACACGCACGCCGTGGCCACCTTCCAGGCCGTTCTCCTGGGTGCTGCGTTTTTCATCACGGCGCTGCTGGCGCAATGGCTGGCATCGCGCCTGCGCACCAGCCAGGCCATGGTTTCCGCCCATTCGTGCATGCTGCACAGCCTGAGCGAGTTGAACCAGCGCATCATCGAAAGCCTGGATACCGGCGCCGTGGCGATCGACGGCGAGCACCGCATCCACCTGGCCAACAGCGCCGCCGTGCGCCTGCTGCGCCTGGATGCGCGGCCAGCCCGTGGCAGCGCACTGCAGGGCGCTTCCCCGGAGCTGGCCCGGGCGCTGCAAACATGGCTGCGCCAACCGGGGCGCGGCATCAATCCCATTGAAGTGCGCGGCAATAAATTGCTGCCCACGTTTTCCTTGTTGCCGGCGCTCAAGCGCGGCGCCGCCGGCAGCTCCATCCTGATCCTGCTCGAGGATCTGCAGCGCCAGAACGAGCTGGTGCAGCAGATGAAGCTGGTCTCACTGGGGCATTTGAGCGCCAGCATCGCACATGAAATCCGCAATCCGCTGTCGGCCATCAATCATGCCGCCCAGTTGCTGGCGGAGTCGGAAGCACTGACCAGTGAGGATCGGCGCCTGCTGGACATCATCTATCGCGACAGCCAGCGCATCGACCAGATTGTGGAAAACGTCATGGGGCTGTCGCGTCGGGGCGAGGCCGAATTGCCGCCGCTGCAGCTCAAGCCTTGGCTGGAGTACACCATGGCGGAATATCGCCAGCAGCGCGACGACCCGCCCGAACTGCTGTTGGACGATGTCGCAGAGCATCAGCAGGTGCACTTCAATCCGGCCCACTTGCGCTGGGTTTTATTCAATTTATGGCAGAACGCCGAACATCATGCGCGCCGTCCGGACACCACGCTGCGCATCATCCTGAGCGGCCATTACGATGAAGATGGTGCATTTTTCCTCGATAACACGGATAATGGGCCGGGATTGGACGCAGACGCAGTCCATCATATTCTGGAGCCATTCTTTACCACGGGGGACGAAGGTATCGGCTTGGGGCTGCATGTTGCCCGCGAGTTGTGTGAATCCAACGGCGCGCGCCTGTTGCCGGTGACCGAACGCACCAGCGGCGCCTGCTTCCGCATCATGTTTGCCGATCCTTCTGCTACAGCAAGATGACGCATAGCAAGCATCAGGTACGCGCCTTGATCGTTGACGACGAGGCCGATATTCGCGAACTCATCGAAATCACCTTGTCGCGCATGGCAATCGAGACTGTCGCCGCGCCTGACCTGGCCACGGCGCGCACGCATTTGCAGCGGGACAGCTTCGATTTATGCCTGACCGACATGCGCCTGCCCGACGGCAGCGGCATCGACCTCGTGCGTGCGCTGGACGCGCTGCAGCCAGGCTGCCCGATTGCGGTGATCACCGCCTATGGCAATGCGGAGACGGCCGTGGCAAGCCTCAAGGCCGGCGCCTTCGATTTCGTGGCCAAGCCGATCGACGTAAAAGTCCTGCGCAACCTGGTCAACCAGGCCCTGAAACTGACCGATCGGCCGCAACCGCAGGCGGCACCCGAGCCCACGCACAGTGGCGAGCACCGCCCCTTGCTGATCGGTGAAACCACGGCCATGCAACGCCTGCGCGGCATCATCAGCAAGCTGGCTCGCAGCCAGGCGCCCATATACATCACCGGCGAATCCGGCACCGGCAAGGAACTGGTTGCGCGCAGCATTCACGGCGAAGGCCCGCGTGCCGATGCCGCCTTCGTGCCGGTCAATTGCGGCGCCATTCCGGCGGAATTGATGGAGTCGGAACTGTTCGGCTATCGCAAGGGCGCTTTCACCGGCGCCAACAGTGATCGCGCCGGCCTGGTGCAGCAGGCGAATGGCGGCACGCTGTTCCTGGACGAGGTGGCGGAACTGCCCCTGGCCATGCAGGTCAAGCTGTTGCGCCTGTTGCAGGAGCGCACGGCGCGCCCGATCGGCGACACCGTCGAACACCCGGTGGACATCCGCATCATCAGCGCCACCCATCGCAACCTGGCGCAGGAAGTGGCCAAGGGCCGTTTCCGTGAGGATTTATTCTACCGACTCAACGTCATCGAAGTGATCGTGCCGCCGTTGCGCGAGCGCCGCGCGGACATCGCGCTGCTGGCGCAAATGATCCTCGCGCGCCTGGCGCGACAACTGCAACTGGCAAGCGTGCCACAGCTGGCGCCCGCGGCCATGGATGCATTGCTGCAATACCGCTTCCCGGGCAATGTGCGCGAGCTGGAAAACATGCTCGAACGCGCGGTGACGCTGAGTGACGGGCCGCTCATCAGCCCCGAGCTGTTGCGCCTGGAGCCGCGCCTCGGCCAGCCGGAGCAAGACATCCAGGCGCCGCCGCCGGCAGCCGGCACGACGGCTGCGGATCTGGAAAGCCAGTTGCAGGCCGTGGAGCGCGAGCGCATTCGCACCGCGCTGCAGGCCAACAAATACAACAAGACGCAGACGGCCAAGGCGCTGGGCATTACCTTTCGCGCGCTGCGCTATCGCATGGCGAAACTGGGACTGGAGTAAAATGAGGCATGCAAACGGCGCGACCAAGCCGCGCAGCAGGATTGAACCGCGGCAGGCGTAATACATAAGCGCCCGCACCAGCGGGCAGCGAATGAATGCGCACGGTTGCCGCCAAACTTGAGGGGGACACATGGCCAGCACTGCCACAAAAAACTACACATTCACCTGGGTGGGCACCAACCGCGAGGGTGTCGCCATGAAGGGCGAGACACTCGGCGCCAGCCAAGCCCTGGTCAAGGCGCAGTTGCGCCAGCAGGGCATCAACCCGAGCCGCATACGCAAGAAGACCACGCTGTTCGGCCTCGGCGGCGGCCAGCGCAAGAAGAAGATCAAAGCGGGCGACATCTCCGTCTTCGCGCGGCAACTGGCCACCATGATGGAGGCCGGCGTGCCGCTGGTGCAGGCGCTGGACATCATTGCCAAGGGCAGCGACAACCCGTCCCTGACCAGGCTGGTCACGGATATTCGCGATCACATCGAAAGCGGCTCGACCCTGGCTGCATCATTGGCGGAGCATCCGAAATACTTCG
>DATGUT010000247.1:0-3348 GCA_035301185.1 Salinisphaeraceae bacterium | reverse complement strand
AGTGGGCCGTGTCCGGCGTGTCGGACTCCAGCAGCTCCAGCACCATTTTCTGCGAATGGCGGGCGCGCTCGTTCTGGCTGCTGACCTGCATGCCCGCAGTCGGCTTGCGCCAGCAGGATGGGGTCAGCGGCCCTTCGCCCTCGATTTCGACCATGCACACGCGGCAGTTGCCATCGGCACGCAGGCCGACCTGGTCCGGCTTGTAGCACAGGTGCGGAATATCGATGCCATGGCGGCGCGCCGCCTCCCAGATGGTTTCATCGGGCAGCGCCTCGATGGTCTGGCCATCGAGCGTGAACTGCACGGTTTCGGCCACCGCATCGGCGGTCATGTCATTGGGTTGGGTTGCCATCATGCCACCTCGTCGGGGAAATACTTGATCACGCAGCGCAGCGGGTTCGGCGCCGCCTGGCCCAGGCCGCAGATGGAGGCATCCACCATGACCTTGGACAAATCTTCCAGCAGCTCGCCGTCCCACTGCCGCTCCTGCATCAATGTGGCCGCCTTGTCGGTGCCGACGCGGCACGGCGTGCACTGGCCGCAGGATTCGTGGGCGAAAAAGCGCATGGCGATTTCGGCCAGGTCCCGCGCCTTGTCGTGCTGGGAGAATACGATGATCGCCGCCGAACCAATGAAGGTATTGGCATCAACTTCCTGCAGCGTATCGAAATCCAGCGGGATGTCGGCCATCGAGGCCGGCAGAATGCCGCCCGAAGCGCCGCCGGGGAAATAGCCATACAGCTCGTGGCCGGCCTGCATGCCGCCGCAATATTCGTCGATGAGCTCGCGCAGCGTGATGCCGGCCGGCGCAATATGCACCCCCGGCTTGTTGACCCGGCCGCTGACCGAGAACGAGCGCAGGCCCTTGCGTTCGTGGCGCCCGTGTGAGGAGAACCAGGCGCTGCCCTTTTCCAGCACCGCACGCACCCAATGCATGGTTTCCATGTTGTGCTCGAGCGTCGGCCGCCCGAACAGGCCGTTCTGGGCCACGAACGGCGGGCGCAGGCGCGGCATGCCACGCCTGCCCTCGATCGATTCGATCATGGCCGATTCTTCGCCGCAAATGTAGGCGCCGGCGCCGCGGCGCAGATGAATTTTGGGCAGCGGCGCGGGCGGATCGGCGCGCAAAGCATCCAGCTCGCGCGCCAGCATGTGTCGACAGGCAGTGTATTCGTCGCGAATATAGAGATAAATCTCCTCGGCCTCGATGGCCCAGGCGGCGATCAGCGTGCCTTCCAGGAAGCGGTGCGGGTCGCGCTCGAGGAAATGGCGATCCTTGAACGTGCCCGGCTCACCTTCGTCGATGTTGATGGCGACCAGGCGCGGCGCCGGTTCCTGGCGCAGCAAATGCCATTTGCGCCCGGCCGGAAAACCGGCCCCGCCAAGGCCGCGCAGGTTGGAATCCTGCAGCGTGCTGATCACTTCCGCGCGCTCGCGCTCGCCGTTGACGCATTGCCGCCACAGTTCATAGCCGCCGTCACGGCGATAATCGGCATAAGTGATCGGGCTCAGGCTTTCCGCCGCGATTTCCTTGGCCGCCACTGCCGCAGAGACGCGCTCCGGGGTCGCGGCCGCAATCGGATTTTGCCCGCAAATCGCCACCGGCGCATCCTGGCAGCGGCCGACGCAGGGCACGCGCTGCACGCGCACGTTGGCGGGTAGGCTGCCTTTCAGGTCGGCGATCAACTCTTCCGCGCCGCACATGGCGCAGGTCATGGAGTCGCAGACGCGCACGGTCAGATCCGCCGGCTCGGCATGCGGGTCCATGATGATGTCGACGTGGTGATAAAACGTCGCGACTTCGTAGACTTCGGTCATCGACAAGCGCAGCTCGGCGGCCAGCGCCACCAAATGCGCCGCATACAGGCAGCGATAGCGATCGTTGAGCAGGTGCAGGGCCTCGAGCAGCAGATCGCGCCGGCGCGGCATGTCAGCGAGCGTCTCCTGCACCGCCGCCCGCGCCACAGGCTCCACATGGCGGCCTTTGGGCCGGGCCCGTTTGCGCCAGCGGCGCTTGCCATCCTGTGCTGCCGCCTGTGCCCGTACGCTCATGCCAAACTCCTCGAATCGATCTACAGCCCATTGGCGCTGGCAGGCGGCTGGCCAGCGGGGCATGCTGCTACCGGGCCGATTTGCAGTTGTACTTGCGTGCAGCTGCCATTGCTCATACCGCCAGCTACGCACCGGTATGCAGGCTTTGCCGTTACCTACATTGAACTATACACTCGTGTACAGCAGCTTCAAAGCAGGCAGCAGCCTGCGACGCGTTTACCTAACACACCGTCGCAATAGGTTAAACATCGAGAGGAAACCATCATGAATGAAGAGGCACTCAAAATCAGCATGCGCAAGTTTCTCAAGCGCGTCGGCGTAACTTCGCAGCAGGAAATTGAACGCGCAGTCCAGGAAGCCGATGCCGCCGGCCGGCTGGAAGCCGGCACCCTGGCGGCCAACGTGACCCTGACCATTCCCGCCATCGACCTGCATCACGAGATTAACGGCGATCTGAAAATCGAGGACGAGTAGGCGGCGCAGCAGCGGCGCCATCAATCCTCGGCAGTGGCGGCTGCCACGCGCCGCAGCAGGGGCTGCCAGTCGTCTGCGACCGGCAGCCCGAACACCGCATCCAGCGTCGCGGCAAGGCCATCCGCATCCAGGCGCTCTTGGGTGCGCGTGCCATCCAGCGCCACGCGCCGCAGGCGATTGCCGGCGAGCGTCGTGCGCCCATGGGGCTTGGTCAGCGCCACCATCAGGTCGTGGCGGAAATGGGAATCCGGATGCGTGGCGGTGTAGTGGTTGGCGATCTTGAAATCGGCGGCCTGCCAATGGAAATCGAGGATCTCATACAGCGGCGCCCATTGATTGTGCTGCCATGATTCGAGCATGCGCCCGTCGCGGGTCCTGGTCAGGCGATAACTGCCGAAGGCCGTCTGCTGAGGCTCGTCCAGACGCCAGACAAGCGGCTCGGTCGGTGTGAAACCGCCGAAGCCCACATCAACCAGCCAGCGGGCATCGCCAAGCGCCACCTGCAGCGAGGTATGCGTCGGCGCGCCCGGCGCGGCGCTGCTCGGGTCGCGCCCGACCCACACGCGTGCCAGATGCTGTTCTACCATGAAGCCGATGGCCTGCAGCACGCGGCGCATGAGGCTGGCGTGTTCCTGGCAGTAGCCGCCGCGCCGGTGCGTGAGCAGCTTGCGATCGATGGCTTGCGGCGCCAGCTCGACGCCGCGGCCGAGTAAAACATCGATGGCTTCAAACGGGATGGTGGCCATGTGCCAGCGCACGAGGCTGGCCAGCAGCTCCGGTGTCGGCTCGAGTGGGCCGGTGTAGCCAATGCGCTCACAATAG
>DATGUT010000246.1:0-4296 GCA_035301185.1 Salinisphaeraceae bacterium | reverse complement strand
CGTCAGCGACAGCACCTTGGACTTGCCGGTGCCGTTGTTGCCGCGCAGCAGCAGATGGCCGTCCTCGAACCAGAACTCTTCGCTGTCGTAGTGGTACAACTCGACCAGGCCGAGGCGCAGCGGCTGCCAGCGCACGGTGTGGGGTTGCGGGAGGTCATTTTGTTCCGAGCTAGCTTCAGACATGAAGGTCAAAGAGTGTCCAGCAAATCATTCTGCTTGACGCGCGATGCACCAAGCCGGAAGCGGCACACGGCTGCCAATGGATGTATCGTTTCACCGTCGTAATGCACCAGGCGCAGCGCCGCGAGGCGCTTGATGGCAGTGGCGGCAAGCTCCCGTTCCGCGCCGGCCTCCTGCGTCGCCTTGCGCCAGTATTTGCGCTGAGTGCGCGCGGCGTCGCGCATGAAGGCGTCGACTTCGGCCCGCGGCACCGGGGCCGTGTTGCCGCTGCGCAGGCGCTCGGCGAGAAATTCCGCCAGCAGCAGCGCGGCATGGCCATCGGTGCCTGGTTTGGGCAAGGCGATATCGGTCAAATCGCCGTCTTCGTCGACCAGCGCTGAACCCTCGCCGCGGTGTTCTGCCGTCAAACCGGTCGCGCCGGCGAGGCGTCGGCCCATGGCGCCGCGCTGGTTAAGGAAATAGTCTTGCTCCGCCGGTTCGAGTGCGTCCAGGTATACGACCGGATCATCCAGCAGGCGTCGTGATAGGCGATGGCGGATGGCCGTGCGTCGGGCTTCCTCGCCTTGCGGCGTGTTCTCGGCGACCAGCGCCTGCAGGCGCATGTGGCAATCGCCCTGATCGGCCGCGGTCAGTGCCGAAGGTCCGCGGTCACCGGCCAGCAAAGCGGCCAGCACGGGACGATTGATGTCGTACAGTGCATCGCCGGACTGGTTGATGTAGGCCTGCTCATCGCCGGCAACGCGGCTGATGATGCCCAACTCCAGCAGCAGCCGGCACACCTGCACCAGATCACGGCGCTCGCTTTGCTTGTCGAGGCCGAAGGCAAAACCGGCAGCCGCCAGTTCCGGCGCGGCGGCCTCGGCGATCAAGCGCTCGCCGAGACGCTGCAGGGTGATCTGCACGTCCTCGCGCTCGAGCACGGCCAGCGCCAGGCACAGCAGCACATAGCGGCTGCGGTTGAAGCCTTCAGCACCGCGGCTGCTGTCGCCGAGATCGGCCGGGCGCTTTTGCAGACGCGCATAGGTTCGCTCGATGCGCAGCACCCAGCCGCATTCGCGCGCCAGCCAGTCGCGCAGGTATTCGCCATGCGCGCGCACCAGATGAAAAGCGGGGTCATCCGCCGTCATCAGCGGGCGCAGCAGCAGGGCACGCAAGGCGCGTTCGCGCTGCTCCTCGATTTCGCGACTGCGGGCGTCAATGACTGCCGCCATCAGGCCACCGCCTCGGCGGATGCGCCGACTTCCCGGATGCGAATCCAGTGATCGCGTCCGGCAAACACGCCGAGTTCCGTCTGCAGCTCGATGATGGGCGCGTCGGCGATCGGCTCCAATAGCAAGGACAGGCTGCCGTCGCTGGTCAGGCGCTCGATGCGCTCGTGTGGATCATGGGCCGCGGCCAGCGCCTCGCCCAGCAGGTTCAGAAACAGGGCAAAGCTGTGCCGATCCAGTTCGCCCAGCTGCGACAGGCGCACGACGCCGCCGGTCGCCAGGCGCTGGCGCGCCGCGCGTGCTTGCTCGGCTTCCGCGGCGATCTGCTCGGCCAGCCAGGCGCGTTCGTCGCGGCGATCCTTGATGCGCGGCGGCCCGCCCGCCGTGGGCAGGCGGCCGCGCTCGCGCAGCGTCGGATGGATGGCGATGGCAGGGGCCGCGGTCCACGACGCGGTGGCGGCGACTTCGCTGGCCGGCGCCAAGGCCAGATGACGCGCCGGCGCCAGGCCGAAGGCGGCATGCCACAGGCGGTGGCAGTCGGCTGCGCTCGGTGTCTCGGCAAACCAGCGCGCCAGCACACGATAATCTGCGCTGCGATCACTGCGCCCGGTGCGCCGCTCATTGACGCGCGCGATCGCCGCCAGCAGCCGCGGAATGGCCGAGCGTGCCCGCGCCCGCAGGCGCTGCGCCTGCGACGGGCCGCTCTCATTACGCAGGAACCAGCCGCGCAGGCCGGCCCAGCGCTCCCGCCAGGCCACCAGCTGGCGCGCCGCGGCTTGTGCGGTGGCATCATCTTCGCCCGGCGCGGCATCGCGCGCCTCGCGCGCGGCCGCGAGCTGCAGCAGCTCGTCCGCCGGCTCCAGCGCCAGAATAGCGTCGGCAATGGCGCCGGAGGCGGCCACCAGATCGCCGATGAAGCGCTCCAGATAATCGATCAGGCGGTCCTTGTAGGCAACCACCGCCGCGGCATCGGCACCCTGCAATTCGATCGTGCGCCCGAGGCCGGCCATGAAGTCTTCGGCATTGGCGGCCAGGCTCTCGAACACGTTGACCAGCTCGCGCAGCGTCTGGTGCACGGCGGCTGCATCACGCGGGCTTTGCGCTGCCAGGCGCTGCAATGCCGCCAGCCGCGCCTGGATGTCCTCCAGCGCCACGCTCTGCAGCTCGGCGCGCCGCGACAATGCCTGGGCGAAGGCCGCCAGGCCGGTTTCCACCGCCTCGCCTGCGCGGCTGAGCTGATACAGGAAACGGGCGCGGTAGAAATCCTCGATCGTGGCCACGCGCGCCGTGTCTGCCTGGGCGCGCAAGTTGCCCCATTCCGCCAGTTGCGCGAGGATTTGCTGCACTTCTTCCAGGCTGGGCACGGTCTCGGACCAGAGCGCCTCGGCGCGCACTTCATCGGGGCGCAAATGCAGCCGGAACTGGCGCTTGGCGGCGGCGAACGTGGCCAACACGGCGCGATACAGCGGCGCCTTGTCGGCGCTGACGTGGCGGAACAGTTCGGCTGTTTGGGTGGTGTCGGGCAAATGGCCTCCGGGTACGGGCAACAACCGCTAGACGACATGGATTGCTCACAAACATTATTCACTGGGGAGCAATCCACGTCGTCTGGCAATAACATATTCAGGGCGCCATTGTAGCGTTCATATGCGATGCCGGATAAATTCCTCTACTCGGCCTCTGCCCGGCCTCTGCCCGGCCTCTGCTCGGCCTCTGCCCGGCACTGTAAGCCAAACCGCGCGCCAGACCAGCGGCTTTTCTCCAATCAGATGGCCTCTTCGCAGAATTCTCCGGGTGAAACAACGCGGGTTCGACGGATATTACGATATTCAAGCAAGCCGGCACGCCGATCACCTGTTACCAGGTAATCCGCTTTGCCCGCCAATGCCAACGCCACAAGGAATGCATCATCCGGATCATTAATACGCAAGGTATCCGGCAACGGAGGCAGTTTTTCCATAACCACCGCTCGTTGCAAATTATTTATCATTGCCCCAACGCGGTGAGGCGGCAGTAAGCGTTTGAGCTTTGGATAACGGCTGGCGCGGCGAAGCTCTTCCAATTGAATCCTAGCAGTCAAAAGTTCGAAACTGCCCGCGCGCCATGCTTGATAAACAATATTCGACGTCCCGTATGGAGAAACAAGTGCTGCCAACAGCACATTGGTATCCAGAATGACGCGCACCAAATATCAGCTTTGTCGAGCCCACTGTACGGCTTCATCTATCACTGCATCCAATTCCGGCTCGGACAGTTGGGCTGCCGACGTTTTGGATTGCTCCACAGCCTGCTCAAACAGATAGGATTGCACTGCCCTTTCGATGAGATGTGACAAATCTTCCTGGTTACCCATGTTTTGATCTGCCAGAAATCTGCGTACAGCCTGATCCGTATCCGGCGACACATCGATATCCCAGCGGACATTAGTCATATTGATCTTCCGATTTATGCTATGCGCAACGATACTTGAATTATAGCACCGATATTATTATAGCACCGGCACTCTCAGCCAGCCGCGAGACGCCTGTTGACTTGATTGTTGCAGCAGATCCAACGGCCATGGCATTCGCTACCGCCCCGATTAATGAAAGTTGGACATCCAAATTGTCCTGTGCGGTCAGCGCATGCGCCGTCTTTGGTTTGGCGGATGCGCCCGCTACGCGGGCTTATGCCATCCTACACATGCTTCCCACGCTAGGGCGTGTTCACAATCACCGCGGCGTTCGCGTTGCTGCCCATGTGTGCCAGACAAGGCGCGTGGCGCCGGTCGTAGCACTCCTACAACCAAGCCACGCAACGCGGGATGGCGCAATTTTGGGCGCAACCCTTCGGGACGGGGCCATTTTTCCGCAATCCTGCGTTGCAGTTCGCTACGGTAGAATGACTAACGTACGCTCACTGCGTCTTG
>DATGUT010000245.1:0-2256 GCA_035301185.1 Salinisphaeraceae bacterium | reverse complement strand
ACTCGGGCCAACAGCAACTTGGGGGTATTGCAGGTGCGCTCATCCGCGAGCACGCCAGGTGCCGCCACCGGCTCGGGCAAGGACGCTGACGGCGCAAATCGGCACGAACATTGCCGCAGGGAGGATTCAAGCATGCTTCTGCCAGCATTGATGCTGGCGCCGGCCGCGGTCGGGGAAAACCAATTATTGCTCAATAAACATTCTTACCTGGGTCATGCCTAACTGGCCCATTCGTTTGCCAAGGAGGGAAAACCATGCAACGCAAACGCAGATTGGCCGCCTGGACGGCTGCAGTCGCCGCACTCGCCTTCATGGGCAGTGCATTCGCGCAAGGGGATAACGTGCCACAGGACAAGCGTTGGTACATCGCGCCCATGCTGTCTTATGGCTTTATGGATCATGATCAGTTCTCGTTCTTTTCGCCCGGTACCGGGTTTGGTCCGGAGGAATGTATCGCGGCTGGAGGCATTGCGTACGAGAGTGATGGCGGCTGTGATTTACCAAATGGAGAGTGGAGAACCTGGGAAGAAGGAACCAGCAGCGAACGCCACGATTTGAAAGCCGAGAACAAAGACAGCTTCGGCGTATCGCTGGCCATCGGCAAGCCCATCAACTCCTGGCTGAACCTGGAAGGCTACGGCTTTTATTTCCGCCCAGACCAGCGGTTCTCGTTCGAGGGCGGCGAAACCTATTCCGGCCACGGCAGGATCTGGGGCATTGGCGCCGAGGCGCTGCTGTTCCCGGCGCGCGATACGTTCCCGATCTTCGGCATCGTCGGCGCCTCCTGGGGCAAGATGAAGGCCACCAGCTTCAGCGGCTCGCCGGTGGGTGATGTCGGCGGCAGTGCCAACGCCCATTTTCTTGATCTCGGCGTCGGCTATTTGCACAACCTCAACGACTACGGGCTGAAGCTGCGCGCAGAATACCGCCATCGCTACGCTTCGGTGGAATCCGACGACTGGTTCGAATCCGACTTGAACGCACACAAGGGCCATTTCAACAGCAACATCATCTCGGTCGGCCTGCAGATTCCGCTGGGTGCGCCGCCCGCAGCGCCGGTTACCGAGCCCGCGCCGCAGCCTGCACCACCACCGGCCACGGAAACCATCACCCTCAAGGCTGATGCGCTGTTTGCCTTCGATCGTGGCGACCTCGCCGGCATGCTGGACCAGGGCAGGGCCGAGCTGGATGAGCTGGCCGCCAAGATCAATGCCAGCTATACCCGCATCGACAGCATCGAACTGGAAGGCCACACCGACCGCCTCGGCCCGGAGGCCTACAACCAGCGCCTGTCGCAGGAGCGCGCCGACACCGTCATGCACTACCTGCAAAGCCAGGGTGTGAGCGTACCCATGACTGCCATCGGCGTGGGCGAGAGAAATCCCGTCACCACCGGTTGCGTGGGCCACGTTGCCACCAAGGAACTGATTGCCTGCCTGCAGCCCAATCGCCGGGTGGAAGTCAATATCAGCGGCATTCGCAGGAAATAGCCGCATGCCGGGGCGGGCTGCGGCCCGCTCCGTCTTTGGCGACGCGCCCGATATGCCATCCCGCGCGCAGTCGCAGAATCGCTTGCTTGTGCCTGTAACGGGCAATCCTGCGACGGCATCGCTGCGCTCGCTGGACTGCCCGAGGACGGGCTTTTATGCATCCTCCTGCTGCACCGGCAGGCGCAGACAAAAACGGGCGCCGTGGCCGAGTTCGGACTCGGCCCAGAGCTGGCCGCCATGCCATTCGGCGATCGAGCGGCAAATGGCAAGCCCCATGCCCATGCCTTCGAGCTTGGTGGTGTGGAACGAATCGAACACGGCCTCGAGCTTGCCGGGGGCAATGCCGGGGCCGTTGTCCTCGACCACCACCTGCGCATGCGCCTCGTCGGGCAGCTCGGTGCGCAGCCACAGCGTGCGCTGGCCGCGTTTGTTGTCTTGCATCGCCTCCATGGCGTTGTTGATCAGATTGATCACGATCTGCTGCAGCTGCACCGCCTCGCCGTGGATCTCGGGCAGCGGCGAGTGCTCGGAGAAATGCATGTCGACACCAGCCTTGCGCGCCTGGCCGGTGGTCAGGGCAATGGCACCTTGCAGCAGCCGGTTGAGATCGACCGCGTCGTAGCCGTTCGAGCGCCGGCCGACGAAATCGCGCACGGTGCCGATGATGTCGCCGGCGCGCTCCACCTGATCGGCCATCTTGCGCACGATCGGCGTCGTCTCCTCGGCCGGTTTGCCCGCATGCAGCATGCGCGTGAGCGCGCTGGCA
>DATGUT010000244.1:0-14876 GCA_035301185.1 Salinisphaeraceae bacterium | reverse complement strand
TGCATGTCGCGCGCCTGGCGGGCGATCTCAATGGCCTTGCCGCAGTTGTTGCGCTTGACCAGGGAAATCATTTGCGGCGCCCAGTCGCCCGAGTCCAGCAATCTGCCGACGCGCAGGCTGGCGTGCAGGCCGAGCGTGATCTCCGTTTGCATGTCGGCGAGCTTCTTCTGGATCAGTTGCATGGCGGCCAGCGGTTTGCCGAATTGCTTGCGTTCCATGGTGTATTCACGCGCCTGCAGCCAGCAGAACTCGGCCGCGCCCAAGGCGCCCCAGCTGATGCCGTAGCGGGCTTTGTTGAGACACGAAAACGGGCCTTTCAGGCCTTCGACGTCGAGGCGGTTTTCTGCCGGCACGAAGCAATCATCCAGCATGATTTGGCCGGTCTCGGAGGCGCGTAGGGAGAACTTGCCTTCCAGTCTTGGTGTGGTCATGCCGCCGAAGTCCCGTTCGACGACGAAGCCGTTGATCTTGCCATCACACTTGGCCCAGACGACGGCGACGTCGGCAATCGGTGAGTTGGTGATCCAGGTCTTGGCGCCGTTCAGGACATAGCCGCCGTCGACTTCCTTGGCGGTCGTCACCATGGAGCCGGGATCGGAGCCGTGATCGGGTTCGGTCAGGCCGAAGCAACCGACCCATTCGCCGCTGGCGAGCTTCGGCAGGTATTTCCGGCGCAGCTCCTCGCTGCCGAAGATGTGGATCGGGAACATGACCAGCGAGGACTGCACGCTCATGGCGGAGCGGTAGCCGGAATCGACGCGCTCGACTTCACGCGCGAGCAGACCGTAGCAGACATTGTTGACACCAGCGCCGCCGTATTCTTCCGGAATGGTGGCGCCGAGAAAGCCCAGCTCGCCCATCTCGGTCATGATCTCGCGGTGGAAGATCTCGTTGCGATTCGCCTCCAGCACGCGCGGCATGAGCCGCTCCTGACAGTAGTCATGTCCGGCGTCGCGGATCATGCGTTCGTCGTCAGACAGCTGTGCGTCCAGCAGCAACGGATCGGCCCAGTTGAAGTCTTTCATACCTTACTACCCTTGGTGTTTCGATAAGCGCATTCTAGCAATATGGCAAGAGCGCGGCCGAACGGATGGAGGCCGCTCGTGGCGATCACCGGATCGTGGCTCAGGCAGTTACCAACCCTCATCTTGCGCTGCAGGCCGCTCGCGACCTTATACTTGATTGTTGTGCAACGGGAACCGCAACGCCGGGCCAGAATGATCGCTATACTAGCAATAAAGGTATAAGTGATACTTGGCAATATCGGTTCTGATGGCGCAAGTATCAATTCACAAAACGCTGGACAGACAAGATTGCACATTACAACAGAAAACCGGGAAACAACACTGACACGGGTGCCGGCCATCGAGGCATTGATCCGAGAATATCGGCTGCGCCGTCCCGCCCGGGCCGCGTCATTGATCATCACCATGTATGGCGACGCCATTGCCCCACGCGGCGGCACCGTCTGGCTGGGCAGCCTGATCCGCGCGCTGCAGCCGCTGGGCCTGAACGAGCGCCTGGTGCGGACTTCCGTGTACCGGCTGTCCAAGGAAGGCTGGCTGTCGTCGGAGCGCATCGGCCGGCGCAGCTATTACAGCCTCACGCGCAGCGGCTGGCGCAGTTTCGAACGTGCCTACGAGCGCGTTTACTCGCCGCCGCGACTCTCCTGGGATGGGCGTTGGACATTGGCCATCATTGCCGGCGTGGCCACCGACAAACGCGAGGAGCTGCGCAAGGAGTTGGGCAACATCGGCTTCGGCGCGTTTTCTTCCCGAGTGCTGGCCCATCCGACGCCGTCGCGCGACGCGCTCATGTCCATCATCCAGGATCTCGACGTACAGGGCGAGATCATCATCATGCATGCCCGCAACGAGGGCCTGCCCACATCCCGCCCACTGAACAGGCTGGTGCGCAAATGCTGGAACCTGGAGCTGCTCAGCGAACAGTACGAGGTTTTTCTGACCCGCTTCCGGCGCATTTGGCGGGCGATCGAGCACAGCGACACGCTGCACCCGGAACAATGCTTTCTGGTGCGCACCCTGCTGATCCACGAGATCCGCCGTCTGCTGTTGCGCGACCCGCAACTGCCCGAGGAACTCCTGCCCACCGATTGGCATGGCGCGGCTGCGCGCCTGCTGTGCCGCAACCTGTATCGCGCCATATATCGCCAGGCGGAAAGGCACCTGGGTACGGTATTTGAAACCGCGGAAGGCCCCTTGCCCGAGCCGGCGGCCTATTTCTACGATCGCTTCGGCGGCCTGCGCACTAAAACTGGCTGACAAAACTTGATACAACAAAAAATATGTTGTAATTTTATTCGTATCAAAATCATATTGTGCTGATAACCAGCAGATGCGTTGCCCAGGCCTGCGGGCAGGAGTTCCGAGATGTACGCACAGAATGTGGATACCGGCAGCAAGAAGCTGCGCAGCCTGGAAGACATGTCTCCTGAGGAAGCCGCTTTCCAGCGGCGCATCGATGCCGGCAGCAAGATCGAACCCAAGGATTACATGCCGGATGCCTATCGCAAGACGCTGATCCGGCAGATCGGGCAGCACGCGCACTCTGAGATCGTGGGCCAGCTGCCGGAAGGCAATTGGATCACGCGCGCGCCCACGCTCGAGCGCAAGGCCATTCTGCTGGCCAAGGTGCAGGATGAGGCCGGCCACGGGCTGTATCTGTACAGCGCTGCGGAAACGCTGGGTGTCAGCCGCGACGAGTTGCTGGCCAAACTGCACTCCGGGGAGATGAAATATTCTTCGATCTTCAATTACCCGACGCTGACCTGGGCCGACATGGGCGCGGTTGGCTGGCTGGTCGATGGCGCCGGCATCATGAACCAGGTGCCGTTGCAGCGCACTTCCTATGGCCCATATGCGCGGGCCATGGTGCGCATCTGCAAGGAAGAGAGCTTCCATCAGCGCCAGGGCTATTCGATCATGATGAAAATGGCCTTCGGCACGGCCGAGCAAAAAGAGATGGCGCAGGATGCCCTGACCCGCTTCTGGTACCCGTCACTGATGATGTTCGGGCCCTCCGACAAAGACAGCGTGCACTCGGCGCAATCCATGGCCTGGAAGATCAAGATCAACACCAACGACGAGCTACGCCAGAAATTCGTCAATGAAACCGTGCCGCAGGCGGAGTACCTCGGCCTGCGGGTGCCGGATGATGATCTGACCTGGAACGAAGAGAAACAAGGCTACGATTTCACCGAACCCGACTGGGCCGAATTCTTCGCCGTCATCAAGGGCAATGGGCCCTGCAACCGCGAGCGCATCGGCGCCCGGGTCAAGGCCTGGGAAGATGGCCGCTGGTTCCGTGACGGCCTCACGGCCTATGCAGACAAGGCCGCCAAGCGGCGCGCCGCCTGAACCCGCTTTTCAAGAGGAGTCTGAGACATGACAAAGCAATGGCCACTCTGGGAGATTTTCATTCGCGGGCAGTATGGGCTCAACCACCGCCACGTCGGCAGCCTGCATGCGCCGGATGCGGAAATGGCAATCAACGACGCGCGCGATGTGTACACGCGGCGCAAGGAAGGCGTCTCGATCTGGGTGATCAAATCGGCCGACATCACGGCGTCCTCACCTTCGGCAAAAGGGCCGCTGTTCGATCCGGCGGAAAGCAAGGTTTATCGGCACCCGACCTTCTTCGAAATGCCGGAAGAAGCGGGGAACATGTGATGTGCCCGCCAACCCCACCAGTGGATAACGGTGCGCCGAACGCGCTCGCAACAGCCGAGCAGGTCCACGACCCACACGTGGTCGATGCGCAGCTCAAGCCCGCCTTCTTCGACTGGCTTTGCCGCACCGGCGACACCACGCTCATCCTCGGCCATCGGCTGTCCGAGTGGTGTGGCCACGGGCCGGCGCTGGAAGAAGACATCGCCCTGACCAACATCGCACTGGATCTGATCGGCCACACTCAGATGTGGCTTGGGCTGGCCGGCAAAGTCGAGGGCGAAGGCCGCACGGCCGATGATCTTGCCTATAGGCGCGACGCGATGAAGTTTCGCAACATCCTGCTCGTGGAGCTGCCGAACCAGGACATGGCGATCACCACCATGCGCCAGTTCCTGTTCGATGCCTTCCACTACGAGCTGCTGCAGCGACTGCTCGATTCCGCCAGCCCGCGCGTTGGCGAAATTGCCGCCAAGGCCCTGAAAGAGGTTTCCTATCACGTGGAACGAGCCGCGGATCTGGTGATCCGCCTCGGCGATGGCAGCACCGAAAGCCATCGACGCATGCAGGACGCGCTGGACCAGCTCTGGTCCTATACCGGCGACATGTTCGTCAGCGACGAGGTCGATGACACCATGGCTGCAGCCGACATCGCGCCGCGCCCCGACAGCCTGCGGGAAGCCTGGCTGAGCCGGGTGCGGGAAGTGCTCGACGAGGCCACGCTCACCATGCCCGAAGACGGCTACGTGCATACCGGCGGCAAAACCGGCCGGCACACCGAACACCTGGGCTATATCCTGGCTGAAATGCAGTTCCTGCAGCGCGCCTATCCGGATGCCAGTTGGTAGCCGCCATGATTACGACCCAGCCGACAGAGCAAGAGGTGTGGCAATGGCTTGGCGACGTGCCCGACCCGGAAATCCCGGTCGTCTCGGTCACCGAGCTCGGCATTGTGCGTGCCATTGCCTATGACGACGAAGAGACTCTGGTTGTCACCATCACGCCAACCTACTCGGGCTGCCCCGCCACTGCCGTGATCCGGCAGCTGATCGAAGAGCGCCTGCAGTCCCAAGGCGTGGCCCGGTTTCGCGTCGTGCAGCGGCTCTCGCCGGCGTGGACCACCGATTGGCTGACCAACGAGGCGCGGCGCAAACTGAAAGCGTTTGGCATCGCACCACCGGTGGATGGAACAGCCGCGACAGGCCGCATGGCAGCGCGTGCGGCGCGGCTTGCCGGCACCGCCGCGCCGCAGGTGCCCTGCCCGCGCTGCAACTCGAAGAACACGGAGCAGGTCAGCCAATTTGGCTCCACCCCCTGCAAGGCGGCCTATCGCTGCAAGGATTGCCTGGAGCCCTTCGACTACTTCAAATGTCTATAACCCCGAGGGAGGGTTTCCGCATGGCGCGCTTTTATCCTCTGCAAGTCATCGATGTTCGCCGCAATACGCGCGACGCGGTCGTCGTGACGCTCAACCTGCCGGACGATGCCAACGGCGCCTTCGACTTCACGCAAGGCCAATATCTCACTTTCCGTCGTCATTTCGACGGCCAGGAACTGCGGCGCTCCTATTCCATCTGCGCCGGCAAGGATGACGGCGTGCTGCAGGTTGGCATCAAGCAAGTCGACGGCGGCGCCTTTTCGACCTGGGCGAATGAGGAATTGGCCCAAGGCGACGTCATCGAGGCGATGGCGCCCATGGGCCGCTTTCATACACATCTGGAGCCGGGCGCAGCGAAGCACTACCTGGGCATTGCCGCCGGCTCCGGCATCACGCCGCTGTTGTCCATCATCAAGACCACGCTGGCACGCGAGCCCGAATCGCATTTCACGCTGCTGTACAGCAATCGCAGAATGAACTCGATCATGTTCCGCGAAGAGCTGGAAGATCTCAAGAATCTGTATCTCGGGCGCTTTTCAGTCATTCACGTACTGACCAGCGAGGGCCAGGACATAGAACTGTTCTCGGGGCGCATCGATGCCGAGAAGATGACACAGCTGTTCAGACACTGGATCAATGCCGATGCCGTGGACACCGCTTTCATTTGCGGGCCCGAGCCAATGATGCTGGTGGTTGCCGAATCCCTCAGGACGCACGGCATAGCCGAAGAGAACATCAAGTATGAGCTGTTTGCCACCGCCCAGGTGGGGCGGGCGAAAAAACCGGCCGTCTCCCGCCGCCAGGCCAAAAGAGAGTCGGCCTGCGCCGTCTCAGTCACCCTCGACGGCACGACACGCGCCTTCGAGATGGGCAATGACGGCAGCGTGGTGCTGGATGCCGCGCTCGACAATGACATGGATGCACCCTATTCCTGCAGGGCCGGTGTCTGCTCCACCTGCCGCGCCAGAGTGCTGGAAGGCGAAGTGGAAATGCGCACCAACCATGCACTCGAGGATTATGAAGTCAAAGCCGGTTACGTTCTGACCTGCCAGAGCCTGCCTGTTACCGACAAACTGGTGATCAGCTATGACGAGTGATGGCCCCGCCGCGGACAACATGTCCATCGAGGATTATCTGGCCCAGGGCGGCAAACTGACCTCCCCGGACAATCCGCCGCCGCGATACCGCGCCGAGTTGCTGCGCATGATGTCGTCCTTCGTCGACAGCGAGCTTGCCGGCTCGGCCGGATTCGCCAGTTCGATCAACTGGGCACCCGGCATCAAGGAGCGGATCGCGGCCAGTCGCATCGTGCTGGAAAAAGCCGACCATGCCGAGCGCGTGCTTGACCTGATGGGCGATTTCGGCACCGACAAGACGCGCTATAATCAATTGCACGACTGGGCCGCGCGCAGCCCGCGCGCTGCGCGCCACGACCCGCAGCGCCGCGGCAGCGACATGCGCCTGTCCGTCTTTCATTATCCGTTCGAGGACTGGACCGACGCGGTCGTGATGAACGTGCTCATGGGGCTGGCCACCGTGCACCAGCTCGGCGAAATGAGCCAGTGCTCGTACACGCCACTGGCCGAGGTCATGCGCCAGATCCTGCCGCGCGAACAGCGCCACATGGAGCTGGGCCTCGAAGGCCTGGAGCGCATCGTCGGCGACCCAGGAGGGCTGCAGCGAGCCAAGGCTTGCGTCGATTACTGGTACCCGCGCGTGGCCGAGACCTTCGGCAGCGCCGGCTCCGAGCGCTTCCAGCGCCTGGCGCGCATGGGCCTGCGGCGCACAGCCAACGAAGACCTTCAGGCCGCCTGGGCGGAGGCCGCCAACAAACAGCTGGTGCGCCTGCAACTGGCCTGAACGCGGCGGCACCAGCATTCTGGCCAGGCCAGCGCTGGCGCCCTATGGCAACACATGAATCATGCAGCGGTGCCGTGTGCGCCGCTTTTACCATTAGGAGTGCGACATGCAAGCCAAAAGTTATGTCCAAGGTGAATGGGTTACCGGCACCGGCGGCAAGACCGTCAACAACGCCGTCACTGGCGAGCCGATCACCCGCGTATCCAGCGATGGCATTGATTTTGCCGGCATGCTTGCCTATGCCCGCGATACAGTCGGCCCCAGGCTGCGGGCGCTGACCTTCCACCAGCGCGCCTTGCAGCTCAAGGAGCTGGCCAAGATGCTGATGGCCGACAAGGAACGCTTCTACAAGCTGTCCGTGGCTACAGGCGCCACCCGCACCGACTCCTGGGTCGACATCGACGGTGGCATTGGCACGTTGTTCACCTATTCCAGCAAGGGCCGGCGGGAGCTGCCCAACGCCACTTTTCATCTCGACGGCGGGCCGGAGCCCATGTCGCGCCATGGCAGCTTCATCGGCCAGCACATCCATACGCCATTGGAAGGCGCGGCCATCCACATCAATGCCTTCAACTTTCCTTGCTGGGGCATGCTGGAGAAATTCGCCGCCAACTATCTGGCCGGCATGCCGGCGATCGTCAAGCCAGCGACGCAGACTGCCTTTGTCACCGAGGAGATGGTGCGTGCCATCGTCGATTCGGGCCTGATCGAGCCGGGCTCGCTGCAACTCATCAGCGGCAGCGTGGGCGATCTGCTCGATCATGTCACCTGCCAGGACGTCGTCACCTTCACCGGCTCGGCGAGCACCGGCAGGAAACTCAAGCAGCATCCCGCCATCGTCGCCAACGCGACCCGCTTCACCATGGAAGCCGACTCCCTGAACATGCTCGTGCTCGGCGCCGATGCCACGCCAGAGCAACCGGAGTTCGACCTCGCAGTCAAGGAAGTGCTGCGCGAGATGACGGTCAAGGCGGGCCAGAAATGCACCGCCATTCGCCGCGTGATCGTGCCGCGCGCTCAGCAGCAGGCCTTTATTGACGCACTGTCGGCAAAACTGGCCAAGGTCGTAGTCGGCCATCCCGAGGCCGAAGGTGTCACCATGGGGGCGCTCGCCAGCCGCGATCAGGTGGCCGAAGTGCGCAGCCGCATCGCCGATCTGCAGGCGGCCGGCGCGCGCATTGTCCATGGCGACCCCGAGCAGTGCGATGTGACGGGCGCACCAGATGCCGGCGCCTTCGTCGCGCCGGTTTTGCTGGCCGCCGACGAGGCGCTCGACAAGCCGGACTTGCATACCATAGAAGCCTTTGGCCCGGTTGCCACGGTCGTGCCCTACGACAGCACCGACGAAGCCGTCACCCTGGCACGCATGGGCGCCGGCAGCCTGGTCGGCTCGATCGTGACGCACGACCAGGATTTCGCGCGCGCCCTGGTCCTCGGCTGCGCGCCGTTCCACGGCCGCCTGCTGGTGCTTGATCGCGACTGCGCCAAAGAATCCACGGGCCATGGCTCGCCGCTGCCAATGCTGGTGCATGGCGGCCCCGGGCGCGCCGGTGGCGGCGAAGAGCTCGGCGGCGTGCGCGCCGTGTTTCATTACATGCAGCGTTCGGCCCTGCAGGGCGCGCCCGACATGCTGTCGGCAGTGCTCGAGCACTGGCTGCCGGGCAGTGAGCGACGCACCTCTGACGTGCATCCGTTTCGCAAACACTTTGACGAGCTCGAGATCGGCGACACCGTGCTCACTGAAGCGCGCGAGATCACGCTGGAAGACATCGACCACTTCGCCCATTTCACCGGCGACAAGTTCTATGCCCACATGGACGACGAAGCCGCGCGCGCCAACCCATTCTTCGATGGCCGCGTCGCCCATGGCTATTACATCGTGTCGCTGGCGGCGGGGTTGTTCGTTGAACCGAACCCTGGCCCGGTGCTGGCCAACTACGGCATTGACAACCTGCGCTTCATGACGCCGTCCTACCCAGGCGACCGGCTCAAGGTGGCCCTGACCTGCAAGGACAAGACCAAGCGCGAGAACACCGATTATGGCGAGGTGCGCTGGGATGCCTGCGTCACCAATCAGGACGATGCGGTCGTGGCGCAGTATGATGTGCTGACCATGGTCGCGACCACGGCCTGGCAGCCGGAAGATGAGAGCACCGCAACCGCATAGGAGCTGCGATGAGTTTCGAAACCATTACCTTCGCGCAGCAGGATGGCATTGCGCGCCTGACATTGAACCGCCCGGACCGGCTCAACAGCTTCAACGTCACCATGCATGAAGAGGTGCAGGCGGCGCTCGCGCAGGTCGAGGGTGATGCCAGCCTGCGCGTGCTGCTGCTCACGGGCGCCGGGCGCGGCTTTTGTGCCGGCCAGGATCTTGGTGATCGCAGCGTTGCAGCCGGCGGCGAGGCGCCGGATCTCGGGCTGTCCATCGAGCAGTACTATGCGCCGCTCGTGCGCCGCATCCGTGCGCTGCCCATGCCCGTGGTATGCGCCGTGAACGGCGTCGCTGCCGGCGCCGGTGCCAATCTCGCGCTCGCCTGCGATCTGGTCATCGCCACCCGCTCGGCAAAGTTCATCGAAGCGTTTGCCAAGCTGGGCCTGATTCCCGATACCGGTGGCACCTATTTCCTGCCGCGGCGCATCGGCACCGCCCGCGCCATGGGCATGGCCATGCTGGGTGCGCCCGTCTCCGCCGCGCAGGCCGCCGATTGGGGCCTGATCTGGGAATGCGTGGACGACGATGCCTTTGCCGAGCATGTCGAGTCCTTGGTCAAGCATTTTGCGAATGCGCCCACCAAGGGCCTGGCGCGCACCAAGCAGGCACTGTACGCGAGCGCAGACAACACGCTCGACGAACAACTGGATCTGGAGCGCGACTACATGCGCGAGCTCGGCCGCAGCCATGATTATGCCGAAGGCGTGGCCGCGTTCGGCGACAAACGCGAACCCAAATTCACCGGTCACTGAGGAGCGCATTTGTGAGCAGCCCACCCGACTCGACTATCGCCAACAATATCGATGCCCAGCAACTCGCCGAACGCGTGGCCGCGGCCATGTACAGCGATGACTCGGCTTCACAAATGCTGGGCATGGAGATCCAGGCCGTGGGGCCGGGTTACGCGCGCCTCACCATGCGCGTGCGCGATGACATGGTCAATGGCCATGACATCTGCCACGGCGGACTGATATTTACGCTGGCAGACAGCGCCTTCGCGTTTGCCTGCAACAGCGACAACCACAGCACCGTGGCGTCGGGCGCGAGCATCGAGTTCCTGCGTCCGGGCAAGGCCGGCGATGTACTGGCGGCCGAAGCCAAAGTCAGCGTGCAAGGCCGGCGTACTGGTGTTTACGACATCAGCGTGCGCAACCAGGACGATGCACTGATTGCGTTGTTTCGCGGCAAATCCCACCGCATCAAGGGCCAGGTGCTGGAATCGCTGCCGGCCGACTAACCACAAACAACTTGTATACTGTACAGATCATCAGGAAGGAGATGAAAATGCCTATTCATAACCATCCACCGGCCGAACTGGAAGCCATTGAAACGGCCAGTCGCGACGAAATCGAGGCCTTGCAGCTGGAGCGCCTGCGCTGGACCCTGAACCATGCCTACGACAATGTGCCGGCCTATCGCGCCAAATTCGTCGCCGCCGACGTGCATCCTGATGATTTGCAGACGCTGGACGACATCGCCAAATTCCCGTTTACCACCAAGGACGATTTGCGCGACAACTATCCCTTCGGCATGTTTGCGGTGCCGCGCAGAAAAGTGGCACGCGTGCATGCATCCAGCGGCACGACGGGCATTCCCACGGTCGTCGGTTACACCCAAAACGACATCGACATCTGGGCCAACCTGGTGGCGCGCTCCATTCGCGCTTCCGGCGGGCGCCCCGGCGACATGGTGCATGTCTCTTACGGTTATGGCCTGTTCACCGGCGGCCTGGGCGCGCATTATGGTGCCGAAAGGCTGGGCTGCACGGTGATTCCCATGTCCGGCGGCGGCACCGAACGGCAGGTGCAGGTCATTCGTGACTTCAAACCGCGCATCATCATGGTCACGCCATCCTACATGCTCAACATCATCGAGGAATTCGAGCGCCAGGGCATGGATGCGCGCGAATCCTCATTGGAAATCGGCATATTCGGCGCCGAGCCATGGACCAATGCCATGCGCGAGGACATCGAGGCGCGCGCCAACATCGATGCGGTCGATATTTACGGCTTGTCCGAAGTCATGGGCCCGGGTGTGGCCAATGAGTGCGTGGAAACCAAGGACGGCCCGACCATCTGGGAAGATCATTTCTATGCGGAAATCATCAATCCAGACACGGGCGAGCCGGCGGCCGCAGGTGAGACCGGCGAACTGGTGTTCACTTCGTTGACCAAGGAAGCGCTGCCGATCATCCGCTATCGCACCCGCGATCTGACGCGTCTGCTGGAACCCACTGCCCGTCCGTTTCGGCGCATCGAAAAGATCACCGGGCGCTCGGACGACATGCTCATCATCCGCGGCGTCAACGTCTTTCCCACGCAAATCGAGGAAATCATCTGCAAGCAGATTGGCCTGTCTCCCTATTACCGGGTCGATCTCAGCCGCGAGGGGCATCTTGACCGAGTGCAAATCACGGTCGAGCGCGCACCCAATTTCGACAATGTCAGCACCGAGGAAAAAGCCATAGCCACCCTGCACGAGCAGATAAAATCCTATATCGGCATCAGCACCGAAATCACGCTGGCGACGGTCGGCACCCTGGAGCGCTCCATCGGCAAGGCCAGGCACGTATACGATAACCGCCCGCCGATTGTCTGATCACGCGCAGGCATAATCCGGGGTGGCGCCAAGTGCCATGAGCGCCAGATTGTCGTAAACCCGCCTACGGACGCGCCATTCCATAAACGCGCAGCGATATTATTACGGCTTTACTGCGACTCTTTTGTTGCCAGTTGTGCATCGAGGGCATGGTCCGTTGTGCCAGCCAGAGAACGCGCGCGCCCTTCATCACAACGCGAGGTCTGCAGCGGCATCAACGAGACATGGCCTGCACGCAGCGCTGCAAGGTCGCAATGCGAGCCCTCGGCATGCTCTGTGGCATAGTCAAAAGCCAACCAGCGATAGCCGAGCCCGCGGCCATCGACACCGACCTTGAGACGCGGCCAGCGGATGCTGTCGCTGGCCTGATGCGTGATGCGCGTGTCAGTTATGGCAGTCACCGGCAGGGCCGGGAAGTTGATGTTCCAGCAACAATCCGTATGCGTCGGCCGCCACAGTTTGCGCACCAATGCGCCTGCCAAGGCCTGCGCTGGCGCATAATCAATAGCTTCGTCCTGGCGGTATGCCTGGCTCAGGGCCACGGCCGGAATGCGCAGATGCGCCGCCGCCAGCACGGCGCCGACGGTGCCGGAGTACATGACGGCATCGCCAATATTGGCGCCGTGGTTGACGCCGGAGAGCACCAGCTCCGGCGGCTTGTCGGCGAGCCATTCGCCAAGGGCGTACATGACGCAGTCGGCCGGCGTGCCGGACACGGCATAGCGCTGCGCGCCGATCGATCTGGCTCGCAGTGGCGTATGCATAGAAATGCCCTGGCCGACGCCGCTTTGGTCGTGCTCGGGCGCGACGACCCAGACCTCCTGCGCCAATTCGTTGGCAATGGTTTCGGCGACCTGCAGGCCGGGCGCGTTGATGCCGTCGTCGTTGGTTACCAGAATGCGCCTGAGCAGCTTCATGAACATACATCCGGATGATTTTTGGAGCGCGTGCAAACGCTGGTCAGCGGCCCATTTCATTGATCCGCGCCACATGATTCAAGCAAGCCCGCATCAGCCCCGCGGGTGCTGTGAGAGCCTGCACGATCGAGCCGTCATACTACGTTGCCCGGTCAGTACCGGCAACCTGAATGACTTGGTGTCAGACGGCATCACATACGGCGATGCTGACGCCAAAATAATTTTGCAATCGTGGTGTCTATGGCGTCGATCATTGCTGTTTGCAGCTGGTCACAAGCGACTGGCACCTCCCGGCCAAGCCAGTAAATTACGGACTGGAAGCTGCTTGTACATTTCCCAGGTTTGTCGCACCATTCACTATATTTGGAAGCAGTAATGCGACCGACAGCAAAACGGTGAAAGCATGAGTGACGAAGAACGCGATGTAATGGAATACGATGTCTTGATCATTGGCGCCGGCCCGGCGGGGCTGGCCTGCGCCATGCGCCTGAAGCAAAAAAATCCAGACAAGAACATCTGCGTGCTGGAGAAGGCCTCGGAAGTGGGCGCCCACAGCCTGGCCGGCGCCGTGCTCGAAACCGAGCCGCTGGATGAGCTGGTACCCGGCTGGCGCGACAATCCGCCGAGCATTTGCGTGGACGTGACGGCCGATCAGTTCTCCCTGCTGACCAAGACCCGGCGTTGGAAAATGCCCACCCCGCCGCAGCAGAACAACCATGGCAACGTAATCGTGTCGCTGGGCAACATGATGAGTTGGCTGGCGCCGCAGGTCGAAGAGCTCGGCGTCGAGATCTATCCCGGTTTTTCCGCCGCCGAGGCGCTGTTCGACGACAATGGCGCCGTCAAAGGTGTGCGCACACCCGACATGGGCCTGGATCGCCAGGGTAACAAGAAGGACGGCTACACCCCGGGCATCGAGATCCACGCACCGGTGACGATCTTCGCCGAGGGCTGTCGCGGCAGCACCACGAAGCATTTGATCAAGCGCTTCGAGCTGGATGCCGACTGCGATCCGCAGGGCTACGGCATCGGCCTCAAGGAGCTGTGGAAAGTGCCCGAGGGCCGCGTCACGCCGGGATTGGTGCAGCACACCGTCGGCTGGCCGCTGGACAACAGCACCTATGGCGGCAGCTTCATTTATCACCTGGACGACGACCGCCTCGCCATCGGCTTCGTCGCCGGGCTGGACTACACTGATCCGCGCTTCAAGCCATTCGAGTGCTTTCAGCAATTCAAGCATCATCCGGCCATCAAGCCGCTGTTGGAAGGCGGCGAAATCATCTCCGCCGGCGCTCGGGCGCTGATCGAGGGCGGCTGGCAGTCGCTGCCGAAGATGGAAATGCCCGGCGCGCTGATGATCGGCGACTGCGCCGGCACCATGAACGTGCCCAAGATCAAGGGCATTCACACGGCCATGAAGAGCGGCATGATCGCCGCCGACCACCTGGCGGAAACCGGCGCCCCCGAAGGCTATGATGCCAAGCTGCGCGCCTCCGGCGTCGGCGCGGAAATGAAGAAGGTGCGCAATATCAAGCCCGGCTTCAACAAGGGCCTGTGGCTGGGCCTCGTGAACGCCAGCTGGGAGACGATCACCCTCGGCAAGTCGCCGTGGACGCTGAAAAACCATGCCGATCATCTGCAGCTGCAGAAGCTGGATGAATTGACCGATCCCGACCCAGCCGAAAAAGTCGGCTACGTCGAGCGCGACCTGCCGCCGCGCGACCGGCTGGCGTCGGTGTATTTCGCCCAGACCGAACACGACGAGGACCAGCCGGTGCACCTGCAAATCCTGGATCCGGAGATCTGCGTATCGCGCTGCACGGTCGAATACGGCAATCCCTGCACGCGCTACTGCCCGGCGGCAGTGTACGAGATGGTGGAAAACGACGCCGGTGACCTGGAATTGCAGATCAACGCCGCCAACTGCGTGCACTGCAAGACCTGCGACATCAAGGACCCGTACCAGAACATCAACTGGGTGGTGCCGGAAGGTGGCGCCGGCCCGAACTACTACAACTTATGACTTGCCGACAGCCGGCTGCGCATGACGTCATGTTCTGTTAGCATTTTCGCCCTAATCGTTTCCGAGATGGATTGAGCCCATGAAAGTACTGGTAAGTGTCAAGCGCGCGATTGACCACAACGTGCGCATCCAGATCAAGCCCGATGGCAGCGGCGTGGTCACCGACGGTGTCAAGCACAGCGTCAACCCGTTCGACGAA
>DATGUT010000243.1:0-4413 GCA_035301185.1 Salinisphaeraceae bacterium | reverse complement strand
ACTTCGGTCGGCGCGCAAATCGGTGAAAAGGCGGTGATGGCACGGTAGCGCGAGGGATTCTGCAAACCCAGCACCAGCGCACCGTGGCCACCCATGGAATGGCCCGCCAAGGCTTCCCGGGACAGATCCAGCTGCGCGCCGAACTCCTGGCGCAACAATTGCGGCAATTCGTCGACCACGTAGTCGTACATCTGGTAGTGCGCGGCCCAGGGCGACTCGGTGGCGTTGACGTAAAAGCCGGCACCCTTGCCGAGGTCATAAGCTTCGTCGTCGGCGACGTCGGCGCCGCGTGGACTGGTGTCCGGCGCCACCAGCGCCAGACCCAGTTCGGCCGCGGCGCGCTGGGCGCCGGCCTTGGTGACGAAGTTTTCGTCGGTGCAGGTGAGCCCCGACAGCCAATACACCACCGGCACTTGTGTCTGCTCTGCCTGTGGCGGCAGGTAGAGCGCGAACGTCATGTCGCAGTTGCAGGTGCTGGAAGCGTGGGTATAGCGCCGTTGCCAGCCACCAAAGGCGCGATGTTCTTCAATCTGTTTCATTAAAAGTGCAATACCGAGCGGATGGCCTTGCCTTCGTGCAGCAGGTCAAAAGCCTTGTTGATGTCTTCGAACGGCAGGTCATGCGTCACGAAGTCGTCGATGTTGAGTTCGCCCTGCATGTATTGATCGACATAGCCGGGCAGCTCACTGCGGCCCTTGACACCACCGAAGGCGCTGCCGCGCCAGACGCGGCCGGTCACCAGCTGGAACGGGCGGGTTTGGATGGTCTCGCCGGCACCGGCCACGCCGATGATGGTCGACTCGCCCCAGCCCTTGTGTGCGCATTCGAGCGCCGCGCGCATGACTTCGACATTGCCGATGCACTCGAACGAGTGTTCGACCCCGCCGTCGGTCATGTCGATGATGACATCCTGGATCGGTGCATCATGATCCTTGGGATTGACGCAATCGGTGGCGCCCAGCTGGCGTGCGAACTCGAACTTGTTCGGGTTGATGTCGATGGCGATGATGCGCGACGCCTTGGCCATGACCGCACCCTGGATCACGGACAGACCCAGCGCGCCGAGGCCGAATACGGCGACCGTGTCACCGGCCTCGACCTTGGCGTTGTTGAACACGGCACCGACCCCGGTGGTGATGCCGCAGCCGAGCAGGCAAATCTTGTCCAGCGGCGCGTCCTTGCTGACCTTGGCCACGGCGATTTCCGGCAGCACCGAATATTCGGCGAAGGTCGAGGTGCCCATGTAGTGATACAGCGTCTTGCCGTTACAGGACAGGCGTGAGGTGCCGTCGGGCATGACCCCCTGGCCCTGGGTTTCGCGAATGGCGCCGCACAGATTGGTCTTGCCGGAGCGGCAGAACTTGCACTCGCCGCATTCCGGCGTATACAGCGGAATGACATGGTCGCCGACGGCGACACTGGTCACGCCTTCTCCCACCTCTTCCACAATGGAGCCGCCTTCATGGCCGAGCACGCGCGGGAAAAAGCCTTCCGGATCGGCGCCGGACAGGGTGTAGGCGTCGGTATGACAAACGCCGGTGGCAACGTTGCGCACCAACACTTCGCCCGCTTTCGGCGGCGCGATGTCGATTTCTTCGAGGGATAAGGGCTGGCCTGCTTCCCAGGCCACTGCAGCACGAGCTTTCATAATGGATTCCTTAATTTGCTGGAACTAATGCTTTGTCTAAATATAACCTGCCAGGAGCTCTTCTTGCCAATCTGCATCTCGAGCAAGTCTTGCATTGCAAGCAAGCGCGCGGAAGACCCCAAAAGGCAACTCTCAAAGTTGCAATTAAGTGTCTGAAAACACGTTTGCAATCTTATTGTTCTGCTGATTTTAGCGTGGCATGCGCCATATTGTGGCGCCAACATGGCACCAACTGCTACTGCACAGCGATCGCTTGCTGGATCATAGGCGATAATATATCCGCAGCACAAGAATACAAGTCCGCCGCGAGCTGCCACCTTGCCTGTCAGGTCAGAAATTCGGGATTGCTCGCTTGCTGCATCAGGGCTGTGCCATCTTGATCCAACCTTGCGCCTCGGCCCTGCGCAGAAACTGCCATACGTGATCTTCAAGCTCTGCCTTGGGAAAAGCCTGCTGCAGTTCGTTGACTATTGTCGCAACTGTCTTATTACCATTACAGCGGCTTAAAATCTCATGCGCACTGGCATTGAGCTTGACCATGCCTTCTGGGTACAGCAGCACATGGCAATCCTGCGCAGCCTCCCATTGCATGCGAAAACCTGGCGCCAGGTGCGGACAACCGTATTCAAGAGCCGTCGTCATCAGCCATCTCCTGCAGGTTGAAATACGGCGGCATCGCTTGGACGTAGGCCAGATGCATGGCATCGAGCATGGTCCAGAGCACGTCCAGCTTGAACTGCAGGATCCCCAGCGCCCGCTCCTGCGCCTCGCGCGTGGCAAAATAATCGAGCGTCAATTGCAGCCCATGCTCGACGTCACGGCGCGCCTCGGACAGGCGCTTGCGAAAATAGCTCAGGCCGCCGGCTTCGATCCACGGATAGTGCTCCGGCCAGCCACTCAGGCGCTGGCGGTGGATTTCCGGCGCAAACAACTCGGTCAATGATGAGCAGGCAGCTTCCTGCCAAGGCACACGGCGCACGAAATTGACATAGGCATCAACTGCAAAGCGCACACCAGGCAGCACTCGCCGCTGCGACCACAAATCCTCGCGCGTCAGACCGACTGCTTCGCCCAGAGCCAGCCAGGCCTCGATCCCGCCTACCGTTGCCTCGGTTCCATCATGATCGGTAATGCGCTGCACCCATTCGCGCCGTACGATCGGGTCCGGGCAATTGGCCAACAAGTTGGCATCCTTGATCGGGATACTGATCTGATAATAAAACCGGTTCGCCACCCAGCCCCGTATCTGCTCGCGGGTGCATTCCCCCGCATACATCATGCGATGATAGGGATGATGAATATGATAGTACGCGCCCTTGGCCCGCAGGCGACGCTCGAATTCCGCTTTTGACCAGGGCGCGTTCATAGTTCTATATCCATGCCATCGTAGGCCACTTCCACCCCGGCTGCCTCGACCACCCTGCGCTCGTCGGAGTCGGGATCCAGGATCGGATTGGTGTTGTTGATGTGAATCAGGATCCGGCGCTTGTCCGGGTAATCTGCAAGCAGCGCCAGCATGCCATCTGCGCCGGATTGGGGCAGATGGCCCATTTCCGCGGCCAGCTTTCTGCCAACTCCCATGCGCGCCATCTCATCTTCATAGTAAAACGTGCCATCCACCAGCAGACAATCGGCCTTGGCCATGGCTGTTTGCACTTCTGCACCCGGCTGGCCGAGCCCGGGCGCGTAGAACAAGGTGCCGCCGGTCGTCAGATCTTCGATCAGCAGGCCGATGTTGTCGCCCGGATGCGGCTCGTGACGATGCGGCGAATAAGGCGGTGCAGCCGATCGCAGCACAATGGCGGTGAAACACAAGCCCGGAACTTGCGGTACCTCGAATGTCGGCGCGGTCAGCTCGATTTCGTGCCAGAGCACGGTGCAATAGTGTTCCAAGACATTGAACAGCGGCAGACCCGTAGTAAGGTCTTCCTGCACTTGGCTGGTGCACCAGACGTGCAGCGGCCTGCCTTCGCGCAGGATCAGCAGCCCGGCCGTATGGTCAACCTGGCTGTCCATGAGCACGACCGCAGCAATGCCTGTCTCGCGCGTTCCTGGGCGCGCCCGCAGCCCTTCAAAGTCAATCACCTGCTGGCGAATATCGGGAGAGGCATTGAGCAACACCCAGCGCTCGCCATCTGCGCTTATCGATATCGAGGACTGGGTGCGTGGCTGGGCATGACTGCGGCCCTCGTAGAAGCGCTGGTTGTTGCCACTATTGCAGTTCCATTGCGGGAAACCGCCACCTGCGGCAGAGCCGAGAACACGAATACGCATGCAATTCTTCCTATAAAGTCGCTCGTTCGCACCGAAAAACAACAGCTCTCTTGTTTAGCATATGCCGAGCCATAACACTAGCGGCTGCGCAGCCGCGTCATCGCATAGCCTGCAAGCAAGGCCACCACAAGTGGCAGCAGCAACGTGACAAGGTAATCGGCCGTGAGCGGCAACTGTTGAAAATCGAGCGCGACATAACGCAGTAAATCGAGTTGATAACTTACCGGATTAATGTACACCAGTGTCTGCAGCCAAACCGGCAATTCGACCAGCCAACCGCTGCCAACGGCATGTACGCCTATACGACGCAATTCAGCACGCAACTCCGCAGGAATCTTCAAGAAACCGACTCCGCCAATCACACCTTTGAGCGGAAAGATAGAGCCGGATAGAAAATACAATGGCTGAATCACGCCATTGGAAATACTGCCGAAGCCCTCGAATGTTTTCATGCGGGTGGCGATGATCACGCCGAGCGAGGTCATCAGCAC
>DATGUT010000242.1:0-2607 GCA_035301185.1 Salinisphaeraceae bacterium | reverse complement strand
TGATAGGCGATCAAATCGTCCACCACGCCGCCCTGTTCGTTGAGCATGCAGGTGTACAGGGCCTTGCCGGGGGTGTCGATCTTGGCCACGTCGTTGGCCCACAAATGGCGCAGGTAGCGCCGCGCATCCGGGCCACTGATGTCGATCGCGGCCATGTGCGAGACATCGAACATGCCGGCGCCGGCGCGCACGGCCTTGTGCTCGTCGATTTGCGAGCCGTAGTGGATGGGCATGTCCCAGCCGGCGAAATCCACCAGCTTCGCACCCAGTGCTTCATGCTCCGAAAATAGTGGTGTGTGGTGTCCCATGTCCTGCGCCTCTAGTTGAATCATTCGCAACAGCGTCTCACACCACCCCTCTGTCCTGGCACCTGAGAGATTCGCCCCCGTCGGTGAGCCGTCGTGCGGCTGCTCTCCAGAGTCGATCTTGAGGCCCATGGCCTTGCGTCATCGCGGTCCGGTTGCCTGAGCGTTTCCGGGCGGATTGCGCCTTCGGCGGCGGATTCGTGCTCCGCACTCTCCCACGCTGACATCGATCGAACCCGTACTATACCGGCAGTGGCGCGGCAGGCCAAACCGCAGCTTGTTTACGCCGTGGTGGGCAGGGTCGCGGCCAGTGCCGCGAGATCCGGCATGCGACGGGCGCACTGCTGCGCGCGCTCCGGCCCACGGCTGTCGGGGCGGGTCAGGCCAACCACTTGGCCAATGCCGAACACTTCGGCGGCAGCGACCACGGCCGGGCTGTCATCCACGAACAGGGCCCGTTCGGGCACCAGGCCGTAGTCGCGCACCAGCGCCTGCCAGAAGCCGGGTGATTCCTTGGCATAGCCAGTGCTGTGGGCGCTGACCGCGGGCGCAAAGCGCTCGCCGATGCCGGTCAGGGCAAACTTGAGGGCCACGATGTCCGGATGTGCATTGGTGGCGAGCGCCAGCTTGAAACCCCGCCCGGCCATGCGCGCCAGCGCATCGAGGGCGCCATCCAACGGGCGAATCAAATGCTGCAGCTCGCGCGACAGAGCCAGCATGTCCAGCCCGGTGGCCTGGCTCCAATAGTCCAGGCAGTAAAACGGCAGGCGCCCCGCCGTGTCGGCGAACAAGGGCGCCAGCCTTTGTTCGGCCAGCGCGCGCTCGATGCCATGTGTCTGCGCGTAGCGCGCGGGCAGGTGCTCGTGCCAGAAACGCACGTCGAAATGCAGGTCGAGCACGGTGCCGTCCAGATCGAGCCAAACAGTGTCAATCCGATCCCAGTCAATCACGGTATCCATTTTGCTTTCCGGTATCATGCGGTGCCACCCATTGCTGCCGATATCAGATAACCATGCATGAACTTGCCGACTTGCTGTCCGCAGTCTGCCGCATTGCCCGTGACGCGGGCCAAGCGACCCTGCCAATCTACCACAGCGATTTCGAGGTGCAGACCAAGGCCGACGACAGCCCGCTGACGCAGGCGGACCTGGCCGCGCATGACGTCATTGCGCGGCGGCTTGCCGAGTTGACCCCGGACTGGCCGCTGCTGTCGGAAGAGGGCCATGCCATCCCTTATGCCACGCGGCGGCAATGGCAGCGCTACTGGCTGATCGACCCGCTCGACGGCACCCGCGAGTTCGTGAAAAAAAACGACCAGTTCACCGTCAACATCGCCCTGATTGAGCGGCAGCGCCCGATTCTGGGTGCGGTCTATGCGCCGGCGCTGGAACGACTCTGGTCTGGCGCCAAAGACCTGGGTGCAAGCCGCCAGATTGGCGCACAGGAGCCGCAAGCACTGCACACGCAGGCCACGGATCGCGCCAGGATCCGGGTGCTGGTGTCGCGCTCGCATCGCACGCCGGAGGTAGAAGCCCTGCTGGAGCGCTTGCCGGATTACGAGCCACTGGCGATGGGCTCGTCGTTGAAGTTCTGCGCCATTGCCGAAGGCAATGCGGATTTCTACCCGCGCCTGGGTCCGACCAGCGAATGGGACACGGCGGCCGCGCACGCGGTGCTGCAGGCCGCCGGTGGCGCCGTCGTCGACACGCAGGGCCGGCCATTGCGTTACAACAGCAAGGACAGCCTGCTGAATCCGCACTTCCTGGCTTACGGCGATCGCAGCCACAATTGGCTGAACTATCTTCCCGAATGAGCCAAGCGTCCGTGTGGCCTTGAATATTCAACACCGCGCGGCAGGGTTGTCACCAGTCGGCCATCGCAGCCGTCCAGGCGTGCTGCAAACGGCTATTCTTCGGAATCGTCACTGACTTCCTGCGCCACCAGCAGGCTGCAGTCCAATCGATCCAGCAACGAGGCGCCGACCGAGCCCTGCCACCAGCGCGCCAGCACACCGCGCCGCTGATGGCCGACCACGACCAGATCCACGCCGAGCTCCTGCGCCAGCTTGGCAATCTGGTGGCTGGGTTCACCGGCAAGCAAGTGACCTTGGGCAATGACACCGTGCTGCTTGAGCACCGCAATGCCCTCGTTGAGCACCGCTTCGACCCGCTCGCGCTCGGCTTCGTACATGCTTTCGGTGTAAAAGCCTTCCGCGGCAGCCACCGCACCAGTCAACGGCACCACCGCCAGCAGGTGGACATGGCGCACACCTTCGGATTTGAGCAACTGAATGGAACGGCGC
>DATGUT010000241.1:0-4816 GCA_035301185.1 Salinisphaeraceae bacterium | reverse complement strand
GTGAACGACGACACGGTGCGATTGATGCCGAGGCTGTCACTGCAGCGCAGGGTGACCGGCAGGGTGCCGCCGGAGCTGCGGGTGACGAATGCCGTGATCATGGCTGCGCGGGCGTGTTTCAGAAAGGTCAGGAAATTGAATTTGTTGATGGCCAGAAAACCGCCATACACCAGCGCCACGTGCACGATCAGGCCGAGATAGACGGCCAGCAGCACCAGGCCCAGTGCGCCGATGACGGAGGCCTCCTGTTCGGCGAACACCACGGCAATCAGGGCAAACACGCCAATCGGCGCGTATTCGAGCACCCAGCGCACGATGATGAACATGATTTCGGCGATGCCGTCGAACAGCCGGAACAGGGTTTCGCCGGCCGTGCTGAGCCGTTCGTCATCGCTGGCGCGCAGGTAAGACAGGCCGATGCCAAACAGAATGGCAAAGAAGATCGTCGGCAGCACCTCGCCATTGGCCACGGCGGCGAAGAAATTGCTCGGCACGATATTCAGCAGCGTTTCCGACAGGGCCGGCTGATCCACGCTCTTGCCGGCGGCATCCGTGGCGCCGGCCAGATCCAGGCCCATGCCGGGGTGGAAAATATTGGCGGCGATCAGGCCGATGACGATGGCGATGGCAGAGGTAAACAGGTAGAAAAGAACGATTTTCACACCCGAGCGGCCGAGGTTCGCCGGGCTGACGCTGGCTGCGCCGACGATCAGGGTGCTGACGATGATCGGCATGACGATCATGGTCAGCAGGCGGATGAACAAATCGCCGAACGGCTCCACCCAGAGGATGGAGTCGCCGGCCAAAATGCCGACGATCACGCCGAGAACGAGGCCAATAAGGATGCGCCACAGCAGATTGGTGCCGAAATACCAACCGAGTATGCCTTTGCCTGAGTTGCTTCCCGCCATGACAAACCCTTTTGCCGTGAATTGGTGTTGTGTTAGCGCAAATCAGCGGCTGAAACAGCCGCATGCTGCTTGCAATCAAGCGGAAACCCTCGGTTTGCCGAGGGTTTCCGGGCATGATTGCCTGTCGAGTATGCCTGCCGAGTGACCCTATTGATTGGGCGAGTGGGGCGCGCCAATGCCGGGATCGATCTGCACCGGCCCGGATGCCGAGGGCCGCACGTCGAAATCGAAGATCGCGGTCGGCAGGTATACGGTGCCGCAGGAGTTGGGTATGTCGACCACGCCCGAGAACCGGCCTTCGATGGGCGCCGCGCCCAACAGCAGAAAGGCCTGCTCGGGACTGTAGCCGAACTTGGTCAGATAGTTGATGGCGTGCAGGCAGGCGCGTTGGTAGGCGAGCTGCGAGTCCAGATAGCGTTGCTCGCCATCCAGCGTCACCGAGGTGCCGGAAAAGGCCAGCCATTCCGTGTACTGTGGTTCCACCCGGCCGGGCATGAAAATGGCATTTTCGGCAACGCCATAGGTTTCCATGCCATTCTTGATCAGATCGACATGCAGATCGATGAAACCGCCCATTTCGATGGCGCCGCAGAAGGTGATCTCGCCATCACCCTGGGCGAAGTGCAGATCACCGACGGAGAAGTTGGCGCCATCGACGAACACCGGGTAAAAGACGCGGCTGCCACGGCCCAGGTTCTTGATGTCCTGGTTGCCGCCATTTTCCCGGGGCGGCGCCGTGCGCGCGGCTTCGGCGGCGACGCGGTCATGATGCTCCGCATCCAGGTAGCCCAGGATTGCGTTCTCGGGCTCGGGCGGCAGCGCCAGCGGCGGCAGCCGGTGTGGGTCGGTGGCGATCAAATCGCCTTCCCGCTTGTTCCACTTGTCCAACAATTCCTGCGATGGCGCGGTCGCCATCAAGCCCGGATGCGTATTGCCGACAAAGGACACGCCGGGGATGTGACGCGAGGTTGCCACCTGGCCCTTGAAGTCCCAGACGGCCTTGTAGGCGTCCGGGAACTGGTCGACCAGAAACGAGCCGCCATTGTTCTTCGAGAAGATGCCAGTATAGCCCCAGCCCTGGCCGGCCAGCGGCCCGGAGTCCTCCTGCGGGATCGGCCCGACATCGAGAATGTCGACAATCAGCAGGTCACCCGGCTTGGCGCCTTCGATGGCAATCGGCCCGGACAGGGCATGGGCCTTGGATATGGGCGCATCGCGGATGTCATCGGCGGAGTCATCGTTCTTGATGGCACCATCGAACCACTCGCGGCAATCGAGGCGAAACGAATCACCCGGCTTGACATGAATCGCCGGCGGGATTTCCGGATGATAGCGATTATGACCCAGGATTTCCTGGTCGGTGAAGGGCTTGTTGGAATCAAGCGGAAATACTTGCTTGGGCATGGTTTCCTCCTATGAATCAGCTGCTAGGGTCGGGGCAGCTTGTAATGTTTGGGATTGCGCGTGATGGCGGGCGCGCCCCTGCGCCCAGGCGGGACGCTGTGCACCACGGGCGGTTGCTCCCGGTTTTTTTCTTCCGCATCGAGGGCTTGGCGCGCGTTGCTGGAAATGCGCGCAAGCATGGGCGCCGAGTAGCTGCGCTCGGCCGGCTCGTCGCACGTAGGGCAGGGATGCTGCCGGGTAACATCGGCCATGCGCATTCGAGTCTCAAACACGCCATGGCGGTGGCAGCGAAATTGGTAAACCGGCATGTCTGAACCTGTTGATTCAAGCCATGCTTACCTGTATGCCCCAGGAAAAAACTTCTGTCAAGCAAGATGCCGCCGCCGTGGCCATCAGCAGCAAGATGTATAGAATAGAGTGTTTGGCTGCCGGGTTGCAGGTTTTGCTGCCATTTTCGCGATGGAATCAGATTCCAGTACATTGTCGCCGACCTGGAACAACCAAATGAGGCCGTTTTGGGCACGGAACGCGCCTATTTGCTACAGTCATGCGGCTGCTCTTGGGGGGACAGTTGCGTGAGGCCGCCTGGGTGAGTCCATCCGCTGCGTGGTGTCCGTCTCCATGCTCACCGAAGGCTGGGACGCGAATACCGTCACCCACGTCCTTGGCGTGCGCGCGTTTGGCACGCAGCTGCTGTGCGAGCAGGTCATCGGCCGGGCGCTGCGGCGGCAATCTTACGATATCAACGAGGATGGTCCCAATAAGGGAAAATTCAACGTCGAATATGCCGACGTGCTCGGCATCCCGTTCGACTTCACCGCCGAGCCCGTCATCGTCAAGCCGCAACCGCCGCGTGAAACCATCCAGGTCAAGGCGATACGCCCGGAACGCGATGCGCTCGAAATTCGCTTTCCGCGCGTCGCAGGTTATCGCGTGGAACTGCCACAGGAACGGTTGACAGCTGAGTTTGATGATGACTCGACGCTCGAGCTCACGCCCAAGCTGGTTGGACCGTCAGTCACGCGCAACTCCGGCATCATCGGCGAGGCGATCGACCTGAACCTGATTCACACCGGTGACCTGCGCCAGTCCACGCTGCTGTTCAACCTCACGCAGCGCCTGTTGTACACCCACTGGCGCGATCCCGGCGAGGAACCCAAACTCCACCTGTTCGGCCAACTCAAGCGCATCACCCGCCAATGGCTGGATCACCACCTGGTCTGCAAAGGCGGCACCTATGCGGCGCAGCTCATGTACCAGCAACTCGCCGACATGGCCTGCGAGCGCATCACCGCCGCCATTACCTATGCGGAGACGCAAAAGAAGCGCCCGGTCAAGGCGGTGCTGGACTCCTATAACCCCACTGGCTCCACCGCCCACGTCAGCTTCAACACATCGAAAACCAATCGCTGGCAAACCGCAGCTGATCGCTGCCACATCAACTGGGCCATTCTCGACGGCAACTGGGAAAGTGAGTTCTGCCGCGTCGCCGAAACGCATGAGCGGGTACTCGCCTATGTCAAGAATCACAATCTCGGCCTGGAAGTGCCATATCGCACGCCTCGAATGTGCGCAAATACATCCCCGACTTCATCGTGCTCGTCGACGACGGTCGCGGCGCCAACGATCCGCTGCACCTGATCGTCGAAATCAAGGGCTACCGCGGCGAAGACGCCAAGGTAAAGAAAGCCACCATGGACAGCTATTGGGTGCCGGGCGTCAATCACCTGGGCACGCACGGCCGCTGGGCGTTTGCCGAGTTCACCGATGTCTATGCCATGCAAGACGACTTCACCGAGCAAGTCAGGCAGCAATTTTATGCCATGATCAAGGCACAGATTGTCGAGGAGGGTGTGGCATGAATAGCTGGAGGAGTCAGATCATCAAAAATCCAATCAAAAAGTGCTAATATTGATGCACGACTCGATGAGGATTTATTGTCATGCGCACTACCGTCACTATTGACGACGACTTGATGGCCAGGGCTCTGGAAGCGGCCGGTACCAACGAACGTAGCGCCGTACTGCGTGAGGGTTTGAAGGCTCTGATCGAGCGAGAGGCCGCCCGCCGCCTGATTGATCTGGGTGGCAGCGTGCCGGATGCCGAGCTGCCGCCAAGGCGACGCCCGCAGCCAGCAGCGCAGAATGCAATGGACGTGGAAGATTCGTGATCCTGGTTGATACCTCGGCGTGGATCGACCATTTGCGTCGCCGCGATGACCTGCTTTCGGCATGGTTGGCTGCCGGTGTCGTCCTCTGCCATCCATTTATTATTGGTGAGTTGGCCTGCGGCTCGCTACCTGAACCGGACAGAATCCTTGGCCGCTTGGCGGATCTGCCTCAGGCGCCCGTGGCTCCGCACGCGGATACGCTTGCTTTTGTTATTCGCCAGCAACTCGGCGGCCGCGGCATTGGCTGGATTGACATGCACCTCTTGGCCAGCGCCCGCCTGGCCGGGCGCGCGACGCTGTACACACATGATAAACGCTTGCGCGCCGCCGC
>DATGUT010000240.1:0-6315 GCA_035301185.1 Salinisphaeraceae bacterium | reverse complement strand
AAAGATATTTTCGTCCTGTTCCCAAAAGCGGCGCTTGAATTCCAACCCGGTCTTGACCGAGCTGCCATAGGGCACGGCCGCAATGGCCTGCTTCATTTCCTTGGAGGCGGCCACATCCAGCCGGCTCAGGATGGACAGCGGAATGGTGCAGACACACCAGTCGGCCTGGCGCGTCATGACATCCTGGGGGTTGTCCGGGTTGATATAGTGCACGGCGACTGCATCATCAGACTGCTCGATTCCAACCACTTTGCGACGATACTCGATCATGTCACCCACTTCGCCGGCAAAGCCGCGTGCAATCTGCTCCATGCCGCCGACAGGTTGAAACATGGTTTGCTGGACTTCGGTATTGAAATGGAACAGCGGCATCTGGCTCAATCCCGAGTGCAGCAATTCCTTGAAACCCATGGGTTCGCTGGGGCTCGGCTTGGGCATCAGGCCGCCCGCAGGCCAATCTTTGAAACCGCGAAATTGGCTCGCCGCAAGGCTTTTTCCGTATTCGTGCTTGTCCGACAAATGGCCCCATGCATCGAGGTAGTCCAGCAGCGCTTCGCGATCCTCGCTGGTCAGTTGCTCATCGAGCTGCCCTTGCGCCACAACTTTTGCCAGCAATTCCGAAGTGTAGCCAAAAGTATCGGTCAACACTTCCCGTATGCGCTTGGGTTTGCCGCCGAATGAGTTTTGTGCGTGCAGGTACGCATTGAAGTTAAGTTCGATGAACGGTTCAAGCTTGACGCCGAATTTCCTGCAATAGTGCAACAAAGCATAATGATGGTGCGGGATTCGCCACGGCCCGGGGTTGATGTAGTTGCCTTTCGCAAACTCGCAGTGCTGCGTCTCGCCGGATAAATCTGTAAGCGTGTCGCCGCTGTGGATGGTGTAGCAACGGCCACCGGGGCGCTCGTTGTATTCAAGGATATGAACCTCGTAACCAGCCTTGCGCAACTCGTAGGCGGCGGTCATGCCGCCGAGGCCTGCACCCAGAATCAACACGCTGCTACCCTCGGGTGCATCTGATAAATCCAATTCCCGGGTAAACGTGGATGGCTTGGCAAAACCAAGGGAAGTCATGGCGGAATACATGGCGCCAGCGCCCGCTGTCTTGCCGATGAATGCCAGTAAATCCCTGCGCGATAAATTATTTATTGGAAACATATTGCAACCCCTGTCCTGCTGGTAACCATTTTATGGTTCTTCCAAACTTACCAATAACCTCCGGCCATGGCAAAGATAGCTCGCTTTATGAGTAGGCAGGCGGGCCTGCTGCAGGTTGCCGCTTGGGCAGAACAGCAAAAGAATTCGCCCGTGAGCCTGGAAAAAAACTCCAACTTATGTACTTTCCACGATCACGCTTGCCTGTTTATTCACGAGCACAACGTGACATCACCCCATGCACTGGCTGATAATAGCGGGTTCTGTTCGCATTGAGTGACGCATTCCATGGCTCAGTATATTTACACGATGAATCGGGTCGGCAAGGTGGTGCCGCCGAAAAAGCACATCCTGCGCGACATTTCGCTGTCGTTCTTCCCTGGCGCGAAGATCGGCGTGCTCGGCTACAACGGCGCCGGCAAGTCCACGCTGCTGCGCATCATGGCGGGGCTGGATACCGAAATCGAGGGCGAGGCGCGGCCCATGCCAGGCATCAACATCGGTTATCTGCCGCAGGAGCCGCAATTGGATGAATCCAAGGACGTGCGTGGCAACGTCATGGAGGGCCTGGGCGAAGTCGCTGCCAACCTGACGCGCTTCAACGAGATCAGCGAGGCGTTTGCCGATCCGGACGCGGATTTCGACGCCCTGCTCGCGGAGCAGGCCGAGCTGCAGGAGAAAATCGATGCCGCCAACGGCTGGGACATCAACAATACGCTGGATCGCGCGGCTGCGGCGCTGAACCTGCCGCCCTGGGACGCCGACGTAAGCAAGCTCTCCGGCGGCGAGTTGCGGCGCGTGGCGTTGTGCCGGCTGCTGCTGTCGAAACCGGACATGCTGCTTCTCGACGAGCCGACCAACCATCTGGATGCCGAGTCGGTCGCCTGGCTGGAGCGTTTCCTCGGCGATTTCCCGGGCACGGTGGTCGCCGTCACCCACGATCGCTACTTCCTCGACAACGTCGCCGGTTGGATTCTGGAGCTGGATCGCGGTCACGGCATTCCCTGGCAGGGTAATTACACGTCCTGGCTGGAGCAGAAGGAACAGCGTTTGCAACAGGAGCAGAAAGCCGAGGCCGCGCACAAGAAAGCCGTGGCGGCCGAGCTGGAATGGGTGCGCTCCAACGCCAAGGGGCGCCAGGCCAAGTCCAAGGCGCGCCTGAAGCAGTTCGAGGAGCTGCAGTCGCAGGAATACCAGCAGCGCAGCGAAACCAACGAGATCTACATCCCGCCGGGGCCACGCCTGGGCGAGCTGGTGTTCGAGCTCGATGGCATAAGCAAGAGTTATGGCGAGCGCACGCTGTATTCCGATCTCAGCCTCAAGGTGCCGCAGGGCGCGATCGTCGGCATCATCGGCCCCAACGGTGCCGGCAAGACGACGCTGTTTCGCATGCTTACCGGCGAGGAGCAGCCGGACAGGGGCGAGCTGCGCGTCGGCGAAACCGTGGAGCTGGCTTATGTGAGCCAGAGCCGCGACAGCCTCGACGACGACAAGACCGTGTGGGAGGAGATCTCCGGCGGCCAGGACATCCTCCGCGTCGGCAACTACGAAGTGCCCTCGCGTGCCTACGTCGGGCGCTTCAATCTCAAGGGTTCGGACCAGCAAAAACGCATCGGCGATCTGTCTGGCGGCGAGCGCAATCGCGTGCACCTGGCCAAGCTGCTGCAATCCGGCGGCAACGTGCTGCTGCTCGACGAGCCGACCAACGACCTGGACGTGGAAACCCTGCGCGCGCTGGAACAGGCGCTGCTGGAATTCCCCGGCTGCGTGCTGGTCATCTCCCACGACCGCTGGTTTCTGGACCGCATCGCCACCCACATCCTCGCCTTCGAGGACGACGAAACCGTATGGCTGGAAGGCAATTACCAGGATTTCGCGGCCGATCGCAAACGTCGCCTCGGCAGCAAGGCCGATGCGCCGAGCAAGGCCAAGCATCGCAAGCTGGCGTGATATCCATGCAACACGAAAATGCAACCACTCAACTGGCGCGCATCGCCAATCTGCTCGAGAACTGGCTGGCCGGCGCGCAGCCCGCGCCCATCGACTGGAGCGCGCACGCGTTTCGCTGGCGCGGCGACGGCCGGCTGGAGGCCATCAAACAACCGCGCACGCTGCCGCTCGATCTGCTGCAGGGCATCGACACGCAAAAACAGCGCCTGCTCGCCAACACTCGGCAATTCGTGCACGGCCTGCCGGCCAACAATGCGCTGCTCTGGGGCTCGCGCGGCACCGGCAAGTCGTCGCTGATCCGCGCCCTGCTCGGCGCGTTCGCCGCGGATGGCCTGCGCATCATCGAAGTCGGCGCCGAGCGCCTGGTCGAGCTGCCCGACATCGTCACTCTGCTCGAAGGCCGCCCCGAGCGCTTTCTCATCTACTCCGACGATCTGTCGTTCGAGGCCGGTGACGCCCGCTACAAGGCGCTCAAGGCGACGCTGGACGGTTCGCTCGCGGCAACCCCGGACAACGTGCTCATCTACGCCACCTCCAATCGCCGCCACCTGCTGCCCGAATACCAGGCCGAGAACCAGCAGAGCCGGCACGTCGGCGGCGAAATCCACCACGGCGAAGCGGTCGAGGAGAAAATCTCGTTGTCGGAGCGCTTTGGCCTGTGGTTGTCGTTCTACCCATTCGACCAGGCGCACTACCTCACCATTGCCGCGCGGCACCTGCAGGCGCTGGGGCTATCCGTGCGCGTCGGCATGGAACAGCCTTGGGAACGCGCGGCGCTGCAATGGGCGCTCGCGCGCGGCAATCGCAGCGGGCGCACGGCGGAGCAGTTCGCACGCGACTGGGCCGGCCAGCAGGGCCAGGCCGCGCAGGCAGGCTGAGCCTCAGCCGGCGCCGGCCTGGCACGCGGCGGGCTGGTGGCGCAACTGTTCGCCGCAACGCCGGCACAGGTAAACCGTGCCGTTCTTGGCGCGCCGATGACGGATGCTGGTCAGCCAGACGATTTCTGCACAGCCGCAGGCATAGGGGAAGCGTCGCAGGCGGCGCGTGGGCGCTGCCGGCAGGTTGTGGCAGGTCGCGGCGGACACGCCGAACGCCGCCATCAATGCCTTCCATTCCGGGCCATGCGGGCGCACGCGACCAGCGCCACTGAGATTATGACATCGATGGATCGCCACATGAGCCACCTCGTGCGGCACAGTGACCTCGATCATCTCCTGCGGGTGGGTTGCGAGCAGCTGCGCATTGAGCCGAATGGCATCGCACTCGCCGCGCCTGTGTGACAGCACCGCCTGACCGGCGGCACGGCCGCGCAAGTCCAGACGCAGATGCGGCAGCGGCAATTGCCGCGGCGACAAGGCCAGCAGTTCGCGCGCCTGTGCAATCCAGCTCGCCACGGCGGCTTCGGCCCGGCGCTGCAAAACGTCGGCTGCCGCCACCGGCGGCTCGGCGGTCACGTTATTCATGTCTGCTCATAGTGCAATTCATAATGCAATAATCATACCAACGTGGCTGGTGCGGCAGCGGCCGTGCAGCGCAGAAAGCGATGATCGGCCTGTCCCGCTCCGGTGCAGACGCTTGCTGCGCCATGTTTCGCCTGCCACCACTTGCAGGACCTTGCCTGCCAACGGACACTGACAGATTATGGTTACAGCTTATCCCGACATCCCCCGCCATGCCTACGGATAGACACGAACGCCGGCGGCGTCGACGCAAGCTGCTGGGCGCCGGCATGCGCAGCGTCGGCCGCAGTGTACTGCATACCGTGCCCGGCTACGATCGTGCACGCGGCTGGCAAAGAACCGGGCTGGACTGGTTCGACACGCTGGGCGAACTCAAGGGCGCCGCCATGAAGCTGGGCCAGATCGCGGCTCAATACCGCGATTTCATGCCCCCGGAAGTGGCGGAGCAGCTGGCCCGCCTGCAGCGCGACGCCACCCCTTGGCCTTATGCAGAGATCCTGCCGGTGCTGGAAACGCAGTGGCGCCAGGCCCAGTTCGAGCGCGTTGCACACATCGACACCGAAGCCATGGCCGCCGCTTCGATCGGCCAGGTTCATCGTGCCCGGCTCGATGACGGCACGGAAGTCGCGATCAAGGTGCGTTATCCCGGTGTCGCCGACGCGGTGGATGCCGACATCGCCAATCTGAGCCGCCTGTTCAAGATGGCGCGCTTCATCCCGGCCCGCGGCAAGGATATCGATGCGATCATGGCCGAGCTGCGCGAGCGCTTCATCGAGGAGACCGATTACCGCCAGGAACTGGCGCATCTCGAGACATTGCGCACTCTGGAACTGCCGGGTTTTGTGCTGCCGGAGCCCATCCCGGATCTGTGCAACGAAGCGGTCATGGTCACCACCCTGGTCGAATCGGCGCCCATCGACAGCGCCGGCGCCGCCATCGGGCAGACGGTGTGCGAGGCGATCTGCCTGCAGGTGTTCACCCACGGCATCATCCACGCTGATCCGCATCCGGGCAATTTCGGCATTACCGCAGACGGCCGCATCGCGTTGTATGACTTCGGCTGCATCAAGCGCTTCGACCTGGCCAGTCGCAAGGCCATGCGCGACGTCGTGGCCGCCGGCCTGACGGGCAACTGGGCAGCCATGCACCATGCCATGGAAGACCTCGGTGTCGTACCCACGGGCCAGTGGCATGCGCACAAGGCCATTTATACCGACATTTACCAGCGCGAAACCCGCATCGTGCTCGATCATTTGCAGGCACGGCCCGTGTACGTATTTACGGATGACGGCCTGCTGGAAGACATCCGCCGCGAACTGCGCCACTCTTTGCGCCACTGGCGCCACTTCAATGCCGCGCCGGAACTCGTCTTCCTGATGCGCACGCTCAGTGGCCTGTACTGGATTCTGCGCAGCGTCAACGCCGAAGCCACGCTCTACGGCTTGCTCGAGGACATTGCCGCCGGGCGCTTCGATCCCGCTTGAGGCTCGCAAGCCACGCCAAAGCCAATGCATGCTGGCTACAATGGCCTCGGCCTGCGCTCGGCAGCCCGAAACCAGAACCAAGCAATGACTCAGCATGCTCGCCACTCAGCTCGCCCTTGTCTTCATCATCCTCGAGCTGGCCTTCCTGGCCCGTGCGCTGTTGCGCCCGTACCGCGATCCGGCCTCGCGCCTGGCCTGGATCGTGGTCATCCTGGCGTTGCCACTGGCCGGCATGATCGCGTATTTACTGTTCGGCGAGACCAACA